>NZ_JBLROA010000006.1:0-156394 GCF_047921505.1 Micromonospora sp. SL1-18
GGACCCAGGTGAGCTGGCCGGCTTGCCCACCGTTGGTGGGCAAGCCGGCCGGTTCGGTCGAGGCCGATCGGCACCAGGTGTTCGCCACGGGCAATCAGCTACCGGCCGAACCGTGCGTGCTGGCCGTGAGCGGCCGGCGGATGGGGGTGGGTTGAGTGCGCTGGATCAGTACGACGCAGGCGAGTACGACCAGCCCCGCCCCGATCGGGGCAGTGGTGACGGTCTCTGCGAGCAGTAGCGCGGACCAGAGCAGGGGTGACACCCTCGGCGAAACCCGAAGGTGCCGCCCGGCCCCGGTCAGGTGCCTGGTGGCCGGGCCCCTCCGCGTCAGGCGAGGTCGTACCGGTCCAGGTTCATGACCTTGACCCATGCCGCGACGAAGTCCTGGACGAACTTCTCCTGCCCGTCCTGGCTGGCGTAGACCTCCGCGATGGCGCGGAGTTGAGAGTTCGAACCGAATACGAGGTCAACGGCGGTGGCGGTCCACTTGACCACGCCCGTGGCGCGATCCCGGCCCTCGAACACGTTCTCGGCCGAGGTGGATGCCTTCCACTCCGTGCCGATGTCGAGCAGGTTCACGAAGAAGTCGTTCGTCAACGTCTCGGGCCGGTCGGTGAAGACGCCGTGGCCTGCCTGGCCCACGTTGGCGGTCAGGGCCCGCATGCCGCCGACCAGGACTGTCATCTCGGGAGCGGTCAGCGCCAACAGGTTGGCCCGGTCGAGCAGCAGGGTCTCCGGCGACAACTTCTGTCCAGCTCGCAGGTAGTTGCGGAACCCGTCGGCCGTCGGCTCGAGCACGGCGAACGACTCCACGTCGGTCTGCTCCTGGGAGGCGTCCGTGCGCCCCGGTGAGAACGGGATCGTGATGTCGTGCCCGGCGTCCCTGGCCGCCTGCTCGATGGCCGCGCACCCGCCGAGGACGATCAGGTCAGCGAGCGAGATCTTCTTCCCACCGGGCTGTGAGTTGTTGAACTCCTGCTGGACCTGCTCCAGCGTCCGCAGCACCGCGGTGAGTTGGGCCGGCTCGTTGACCTCCCAGTTCTTCTGCGGCTCGAGCCGGATCCGCGCCCCGTTGGCCCCGCCACGCATGTCGGTGCCGCGGAAGCTCGCCGCCGATGCCCACGCGGTCGCGACCAGTTGGGAGACGAACAGGCCCGATGCGAGGAGCTTGGCCTTGAGGGCGGCGATGTCCTCGTCGGCGATCAGGTCGTGATCGACCGCCGGGACGGGGTCCTGCCAGAGCTGCGGTTCCGGCACCCACGGGCCGAGGTACCGCGAGACGGGTCCCATGTCGCGGTGCAGCAGCTTGTACCACGCCCTGGCGAACGCGTCCGCGAACTGGTCCGGGTTCTCCATGAAGCGCCGCGAGATCGGCTCGTAGGTCGGGTCGACCCGCAGCGCGATGTCCGTCGTGGCCATCATCGGGGCGTACCTGACGGAGGGGTCGTGGGCGCCGGGCACTGCGTCCGCCGCGGCACCGCCCTTCGGTCGCCACTGCTTCGCGCCGGCGGGGCTCTCGGTGACCTCCCACTCGTGGCCGAAAAGGGTCTCGAAGAAGCTGTTGTCCCACGTGGTCGGGGTGGGTGTCCAGGCGCCTTCGAGCCCGCTGGTGATCGTGTCCGCACCCTTGCCGCTGCCGAAGCTGTTCTTCCAGCCGAGGCACTGCTCCTCGAGCGGGGCGCCCTCGGGCTCGGGGCCGACGTACTCGTCAGCCCGGGCGGCACCGTGGGTCTTGCCGAACGTGTGACCGCCGGCGATGAGCGCGACGGTCTCCTCGTCGTTCATCGCCATGCGGCGGAAGGTCTCGCGGATGTCCCGGGCGGCGGCCAGCGGATCCGGAGTGCCGTTGGGCCCCTCCGGGTTCACGTAGATCAGCCCCATCTGCACCGCCCCGAGCGGAGCGGCGAGCTCCCGGTCGCCGCTGTAGCGCTCGTCTCCGAGCCAGGTGTCCTCGGGCCCCCAGAAGATCTCCTCGGGCTCCCAGACGTCCTCGCGCCCGAAGCCGAAGCCGAACGTCTTGAACCCCATCGACTCCAGGGCGCAGTTGCCGGCGAAGACCAGGAGGTCGGCCCAGGAGATCTTCCGTCCGTACTTCTGCTTGACCGGCCAGAGCAGCCGGCGGGCCTTGTCGAGGTTCGCGTTGTCGGGCCAGCTGCTGAGCGGGGCGAAGCGCTGCGCGCCGTCGCCACCACCGCCGCGGCCGTCTTCGATCCGGTACGTGCCGGCGGCGTGCCAGCTCATCCGGACGAAGAGCGGCCCGTAGTGGCCGTAGTCGGCCGGCCACCAGTCCTGCGACGTCGTCATCACCTCGAAGACGTCCCGCTTCAACGCGTCGACGTCGAGCTTCTTGAACTCCTCCGCGTAGTGGTAGGACTCGCCCATCGGGTTGGCGCGGGGTGAGTGCTGATGCAGAACCTGAAGGTTCAGCTGGTTCGGCCACCAGTCCTGGTTGGCCCTCGGCCGACTCGGCTTCGCAGTCGGGGAGGGGATTGCCGGGTTCTCGCTCTCGCTGCCGTGCTCAGGCACGTCGGTCCTTCTCCTGTCTTCTCTCATTCGGCCACGATGCGCAGTATGCCCCATTTTTTAGTGAATGCAGCAAACATCCGGCCCGTGGCGACCGGCAACGTCCGGATGCCGCCACCCGGCCGGCAGCGCGCCACGGTGGCGGGCAACCTGGCTGCTCCCGGCCGCCGCTGCGCGGCGGCCGCGGCTTGTGGGCGGTTGCTATCGTCGCCGCGACGCCGATGTTCTCGGCGGCGAGGGGAGGGGGACGCGATGGGGCTGATGGACAAGCTTCGGGGCGAGTTCGTCGACATCGTGGAGTGGCTGGACGACAGCCGGGACACGATCGTCTGGCGCTTTCCCCGCTACCACAACGAGATCAAGATGGGCGCCCAGCTTATCGTCCGCGAGTCCCAGACGGCGGTGTTCGTCAACGAGGGGCAGATCGCTGACGCGTTCGCGCCCGGCACGTACACGCTGGAGACCCGGAACCTGCCCATCCTGTCCACCCTCAAGGGCTGGAAGTACGGCTTCAACTCGCCGTTCAAGGCCGAGGTGTACTTCGTCAACACCCGGCAGTTCACCGACATGAAGTGGGGCACCCAGAACCCGGTGATCGTGCGGGACGCCGAGTTCGGCGTGGTCCGGCTGCGGGCGTTCGGCGCCTACGCGGCGCGTGTGGTGGACGCGCAGAAGCTGCTGCGGGAGCTGGTCGGCACGGATCCGCAGTTCCGCACCGAGGAGGTGCAGGAGTACCTGCGCCAGCTCATGGTGGGGCGGCTCGGCGGCGCGCTGGCCTCGGCGGGGGTGCCGCTGCTGGACCTGGCGGCGCACCAGGACGCGATCGGCCGGCGGCTGGCCGCCGTGCTGACCGAGGAACTGGCCGAGGTCGGCATCGCGATCCCCAAGTTCGTCATCGAGAACATCTCCGTGCCGCCGGAGGTGGAGCGGGCGCTGGACAAGCGCACCGGCATGGGCGCGGTCGGGGACCTGGACCGGTTCACCCGGTACCAGGCGGCCACCGCGCTGGAGGAGGCGGCGAAGAACCCGGGCGGCGGCGCGAGCGCCGGCATGGGGCTGGGCATGGGCATGGCCGTGGGCCAGCAGGTGGCCAGGTCCATGTCGGGCGGCGCGGGGACGCAGCCGGCGCCGGCACCCGCGCAGCCTGGGGGCGCCGAGCCGCCCCCGCTGCCGAACCAGACGCAGTGGTACATCGGCGTGGCCGGGCAGCGGCAGGGCCCGTACGGCCTTGATGGGCTGGCCGAGCAGGCGAGCGAGGGCGTGCTGGGCCCGGACACGCTGGTCTGGCGGGCCGGCATGGCGCAGTGGCAGCCGGCCGGGCAGGTGCCGGAGGTCGCGTCGGTGCTGGCCAACGTCCCACCGCCGCTGCCGCCGCAATGAGCGACACCGCCGTCTCCCCGTCGTCGTACCAGTGCGGGGGCTGCGGGGCCCGGGTGGAGTACGCGCCGGGCACGGCGGTGCTGCGCTGCCCGTACTGCGGGCACCGGCAGCAGATCGCCGGCCCCCGCCGGGAGGTGCGCGAGCACGCGTACGCCGAACTGGCCACGCTGCCGCACAAGCCGGCGGCCAGCGTCGGCGCGTACACGTTCGTCTGCCCGGGCTGCGGCGCCCGGACCGAGAGCAACGCGCTCGCCCAGCGCTGCCAGTTCTGCGCCACGCCGCTGGTGGTGGACGCGGCGGCGGTCGAGCTGATCGCGCCGGAGGCGGTGCTGCCGTTCGCGGTGGACCAGGCGGGTGTGCGCAGCGCCCTGGGCCAGTGGTGCCGCAGCCGCTGGTTCGCGCCGAACAGCCTGAAGAAGGTCAGTGAGGCGGAGACGCTCAAGGGCACCTACCTGCCGCACTGGACGTTCGACGCGCGGACCGTCTCGGACTACCGGGGCCAGCGCGGGGAGTACTACTACGTCACCGAGACGTACACGGTGACGGTGAACGGCAGGCAGGAGACGCGCACCCGGCAGGTGCGGCACACCCGGTGGTATCCGGCGAGCGGCACCATCCGGCGGGACTTCGACGATGTGCTGGTGCCCGCCACGACGTGCCTGCCGGAGAAGCAGCTGGACCAGCTGGCCCCGTGGCCGCTGGCCGAGGCGGTCGCGTACCACGGGGACTACCTGGCCGGGTATCACGCGCTGCGGTACGACACCGAGCCCGAGGCGGGGCTGGTCGGGGCGAAGGCCCGGATGGCGCCGGTCATCGAGCGGGACTGCCGGTCGGACATCGGCGGCGACGAGCAGCGGGTCACCTCCGTGCACACCACCTACTCGGACGTCACGTACAAGCTGCTCCTGCTGCCGCTGTGGATCGCCGCGTACCTGCATGCGGGCCGGTCGTACCGGGTCCTGGTCAACGCCCGGACCGGCGAGGTCATCGGCGAACGCCCGTACAGCGCCGCCAAGATCACGGCCGCGGTGCTGGCCGCGCTGGCGCTGGTCGCGGCGCTAGTGATCGCGTACGTGATGAGCCGTTAGGGCGACCGCCCGGAGGAGGGCATCCCGGCCGGCCTGGATGGCAGGGTGCTGGCCGCGGCCGCGGCGTACGACGGTGAAGACGCGACGGGTGCCCTGACCGCTGGGGAGTCGTCGCAGTGTGACGGTTGGCGGGTGTCCGCTCCAGACGAGGTCGGGTAGGAAAGCGGCGGCGTGCCCCTGCTCGACGAGGCGGAGGTGGAGCAGGAGGTCGGTGGTCTCGAACCGTACGTCGGGTTCGAAGCCGGCGCCGCGGCACAGGGCCACGGCCCAGTGCCGCGCGGTTGTGCCTTCGGGTTCCATCACCCAGGGGTGGTTCGCGAGTGGGCGCAGCGCCGCCGTCGGGCTCTCGGCGCCCGGGCGGTCGGCCGGTCCGGGCAGTGCGAGGTGCAGTGGGTCGTCGAGTAGGTCTTCCTGTTCGAGATCGGCGGGCCGCGGGTTGGGGTTGCCGGGGTATTCCTCGGCCAGGACCAGGTCGAAGTCGTGGGCCTGCAGCGCGGGCAGGGCCTTTTCCGGTTCCATTTGCGTGACCTGGACGCGCAGCTGCGGGTGCAGGTTACGCAGGAGGCCGAGCGCCGTCGGGACCAGGGCCAGGGCGGCCGTCTGGAACGAGGCGATGCGCAGGGTGCCGGTCAGCTCGGTCAGGGAGGCGGCGATCTCCGCCTCCGCGCGCTCCAGGCGTTCGAGAACCGCTTCGGTGTGGGCGACGAGGATCTCGGCCTGCTCGGTCAGCCGCACCCGCCGCCCGACCGGTTCCAGCAGCCGTACGCCGACCTCCGTTTCCAACTGTGAGAGCTGCTGGGAGACCGAGGAGGGAGCGTAGGACAGGGCGGCGGCGACGGCCGCCAGCGTGCCGCGGTGCTTGAGCTCGCGCAGCAGGCGCAGTCGGCGCAGGTCGAACATCGGCAGTCCGCTCTCCTCACCTCGCCCAGGGACTTGACAGTCGGTTTTTCCGATGAGTATAGGTCGGAAACATTCGCTGGACCGATCGTAGGTCTGCAACGCACCCTGGTCGTGTGCCCGATAACGACTCCTCCCTCCGTACGCTGCCCTGGTTTGTGCGGCCCGCGGCTCGCGCCTGGAGGTGCCCGCCCGCACCCGTCGAGGTGCGGGCGTTCCACACCTCGCTGCCCGACTACTCGCCCACCCGGCTGACCGAACTCCGGCCGCTGGCCGCGGAGTTGGGGGTCGGCCGGGTCTTCGTCAAAGACGAGTCGTGCCGTCTGGGGCTACCCGCCTTCAAGGCGCTGGGCGCGTCCTGGGCGGTCCACCGCACCCTCTCCGAACGGGCCGTGAGCGGCGCGGAACCGGATCCGGTCACGCTGGTGACCGCCACCGACGGCAACCACGGCCGGGCGGTGGCCCGCATGGCACGTCTGCTCGGGCAGCACGCCCACGTGTTCGCTCCGAAAGGTGTTCATCCGCAGGCCATCGCGGCCATCGTCGCCGAGCAGGCGAGGGTCACCGAGGTCATGGGGCCGTACGACGAGGCCGTACGCCTGGCGGCCGAGGCGGCTGCCGCACCGGACGCGGTCCTGGTCCAGGACACCGCCTGGCCGGGTTACGAGCGGATCCCGGGTTGGATCGTCGAGGGCTACTCCACCCTCTGCGCGGAGATCGACGAGCAGCTGACCGCCGAACGAGTCGACGGACCCGACCTGGTCTCGACACCGGTGGGCGTGGGGTCGCTGGCCCAGGCCGTCGTCACGCACTACCGCAGCCGCCCGTCCGGCCGGGCTCCGGCGCTGTTGTCGGTGGAGCCGGAGGCCGCGGCCTGCGTCCTGGAAAGCCTCACTCGCGGTGAGCCGGTCAGCGTCACCACCGGCGAAACCACCATGGCCGGCCTGAACTGCGGCACCCCGTCCAGCATCGCCTGGCCCTACCTGCACAACGGGCTCGACGCCGCGGTCGCCATCCGCGACGCCGACAGCGCCCGCGCGGCCGTCGACCTCGCCGCTCTCGGCGTCTCCTCGGGTCCCTGCGGGGCAGCGGCGCTCGCCGGGCTCCGCGCGGTGCTCACCGGCGTGGGCGCCGAAGAACGCCGAACGGCACTGGGGCTCGACCCGGGTTCGGTGGTCGTACTGCTGAGCACCGAGGGCGCGGCCGCCAACCCGTACTCCACGCTCGATCACTGATCGGCTTCGGTCCGCGGGCGCGACCGCCACCGGTTGATCCGCACGCCACCGTCACCGACATGTCCTGGGAGACAGAGCATGACAAGCCCCACCCCCGGCACGATCACCGTCAACGGCGACCGCCTGTGGCAGTCCCTGATGGACCTCGCCGAGATCGGCGCGTACGACGACGAGCGCACCGGCCTGCGCGGCGTCAACCGCCTCGCCCTGACCGACGCCGACGCGGCCGGCCGCCGCCAGGTCATCGAATGGATGAAACGGGCCGGACTGACCGTCCGCATCGACCAGATGGGCAACGTCTACGGCCGCCGCGAGGGCACCGATCCCGCGGCGGCCCCGGTGCTGACCGGCTCACACATCGACAGCGTCGCCACCGCCGGCGCCTTCGACGGCTGCCTCGGCGTCCTGGGCGGCATCGAAGTCGTCCGCACCCTCAACGAACGCGGCATCACCACCCGCCGCCCCGTCGAGGTCGCCATCTTCACCGAGGAGGAAGGCGTCCGCTTCGGCACCGACATGCTCGGCAGCGCCGTCGCCGCCGGGCGCCTGACCCTGGACTACGCCCACGCCCTGACCGACCGCGACGGACTCACCCTCGGCGGCGAACTCGCCCGCACCGGCTTCGACGGCCCCGCCGACGTACGCCTCGCCCCGCCACACGCCTACGTCGAATGCCACATCGAACAGGGCCCCGTCCTCGCCCAGAACGACGTCGAGATCGGCGTCGTCACCGGCGTTCAGGGCATCTCCTGGCAGGAGATCACCATCCACGGCCGCGCCGCCCACGCCGGCACCACTCCTACCCACCTGCGCGCCGACGCAGGGCTCGCGGCTGCGCAGATCATCGTCCACCTGCGGTCCCTGGTCGACTCCGGCGCCTACGGCGACCTGCGGGCCACCGTCGGCCACCTCATCGTCCATCCGGACCTGACCAACATCGTCCCGGCCCGCGCCGAGATGACCGTCGACCTGCGCAACCCCGACGACGTGCAGATGGCTCGCGCCGAGGAGGCCCTGGCCGCGTTCCTGCGGGACCTGGAGGGCAGTCAGCCGGGCCTGTCGTTGACCACCCGGCGGATGGCCAGGACCGCCCACGTCCCCTTCGACGAGGGGGTGCGGAAGGTCATCGCGCAGGCCGCCGACGACCACGACCTGGAGCACATCTCCCTGCTCTCCGGAGCCGGACACGACGCCCAGGAGATCGCCGCGCTCTGCCCCACCGCCATGATCTTCGTGCGCGGCGAGTACGACGGCATCAGCCACAACCCCCGCGAGTACTCCACCCCCGAGGCCTGCGCCCACGGCGTCGACGTCCTGGCCACCACCCTCCTGCGCCTCGCCAACCACGACTGACCGCTCACGGCCAACAACGCCCCAGGACCCACCGAGGAAGGCCCCATGCTCCCCGAGACTCCCACGACGCCGACGGCCCCCGATGCCCTGGACCCGGATGATGATCCCGGCGGCCTGCTGGCCCGGCTGATCGCTATCGAGTCCGTCAACCCGGACCTCGTGACCGGCGGTGCCGGCGAGACCGCCATCGCCGACTTCTGTGGCGAATGGCTGGCCGCGCGCGGCTTCGAGCTGCACCGACTGGAGAAGCGCCCCGGCCGGCCCTCGATCGTCGCGATCGCCCGCGGCACCGGCGGCGGCCGGTCCCTCATGCTCAACGGCCACCTCGACACGGTCAGCATCGCCGACTACGACGGCGACCCGCTGGACCCGCAGGTCCGCGACGGCAGGATGTACGGCCGCGGCACCTTCGACATGAAAGGCGGCATCGCGGCCATGATGGTCGCCGCCGCCCGCGTCACCGCCCGCGGCCCGCTGCGCGGCGACGTGATCGTCGCCTGCGTCGCCGACGAGGAGCACGGCAGCTCCGGCACCGAGGAAGTGCTGGAGTCCCTTACCGTCGACGCGGCCATCGTCACCGAGCCGAGCCATCTCGAAGTCACCCTCGCCCACAAGGGCTTCGTCTGGTTCGACGTGGAGATCGAGGGCCGAGCGGCCCACGGTTCGCTGCCCGAGCTCGGCATCGACGCCATCGCCAAGGCCGGGCACTTCCTGGTCGCGTTGGAGGAACTCGGACAGCGTCTCGCGCAGGGCCCGGCACACCCGCTCCTGGGCACCGGTACCGTGCACGCCTCCGTCATTCACGGCGGCGAGGAGCCCTCGACCTACCCGGCGCACTGCCGCATCACCCTGGAACGCCGCACCGTCCCGGGGGAGAGCCCCGGCAGCGTCGAGCTGGAACTGACAGCCGTGCTCGACCGCCTTGCCGCCACCGTCCCCGACTTCCGCTACCGGCTGACCCGCGGCCTGCACCGTGAGCCCTTCGAGGCCAACCCCGAGGCCCTGGTCGTGCGCACCCTCACGCGCCACGCGGAACAGGCGCTCGGGCGCCCGCCCGTGGTACGCGCCGAGCCCTTCTGGACCGACTGCGCTCTCCTGGACCGCGCGGGCATCCCCTGCCTGCTCTTCGGCGTCGACGGCGCGGGGGCCCATGCCGCCACCGAGTACGTCGACCTCGCCTCCCTGGGCCGCCTCACCGACATCCTCACCAGCACCATCGCGGACTTCTGCTCCTGAGCCTAGGGGAGCTGCATCTGACGCGCTATGCGCTGCGGGTATGCGGCCGCGGCCGCGTACCCGCCAACCAGCTTCGCCGCCCAGCCGAGTGGGTCGCGGCGGTGATCCGTCAGGCGGCGGTGGCCTGGTGCGGCAGCGGCGCGGTGGCGGTCTGGGTGGCGTCGTAGCCGGCGGCTTGGAGGGCGAACAGCTCGGCGTACCGACCGCCGGCGGCCGTGAGTTCGTCGTGGGTGCCGGCCTCGACGAGCCGGCCGTGGTGCAGGACGTAGATCCGGTCGGCGTGGCGGACGTTGGCGAGCCGGTGGGTGATGAGGATGGTGGTGCCGCGGCCCTGCCGGTCGCGGATGGCCTGGAAGAGTGCGTCCTCGGCGCGCGGGTCGAGGGCGGAGGACGGCTCGTCCATGATGAGCAGGTCGGCGTCGCGGAGGAAGCCGCGGGCGGCGGTGACGCGCTGCCACTGACCGCCGGATAGGTCCTGGCCGTTGGCGAAGGTGCGGTCGAGCAGCGTCTCGTACCCGTGCGGCAGTTCGGCGATCATGTCGTGGGCGACGGCGCGGGCGGCGGCGGCCTCGATGCGTTCCTGGCATGGCTCGGCGGCGATGTCGCCGATGGCGATGTTCGTGGCGGCGGTGAAGGGCCATTTGTGGTATTCCTGCGTGACGACGGCGATGCGGGCGCGCAGCGCGTCGACGTCCCAGTCGGACAGCGGCCGGCCGTTCCAGCGGATGGTTCCCATGGTGGGGGCCCGCAGCGTGGCGATCATCGCGGCGAGGGTCGACTTGCCGGAGCCGTTCTCGCCGACGAACGCCACGGTCTGCCCCGCCTCGATCGTCAACGTCACCTGGTCGACGGCGGGCGTGTCCCGGTCGGGGTAGCGCAGGCTGACGGCGTCGACGTGCATCTCACGCAGTTGGTCGGGTGCCGCGGCTGGGGAGTGGGTGCTCCTGTCGGGCAGGTAGGCGACGGCGCGGGCGATGAATCCGGTGTAGTCGCGGAAGTGTTGGCCCTCGGTGTAGACGCGGTCGATCTGGAACGTGACGGTGGCCAGGGAGCGTTGGGCGGACTGCACCGCGACGACGCAGGTCGCGGCGGCGGCGAGCGGGATCTGCCCGTCGACCAGCAGTAGCCCGAGCAGCACGTAGACCACGGCGGTGGCCACCCCCGCGATCACCGATCCCACTGTCGTGGTCGTGGTGACCCGTCGGGCCAGGGCGAGTTGGATGCCGGTCTCCACGCCCATGACGCGGTCGTACTGGTCGAGCAGGAACCGGCGCAGCCCGTAGGAGCGCAGCTCGGGCGCGGAGTCGCGTTCGGCCATCAGCCGGTGCAGCAGCCACAGCCGGCGCCGGCGCACCGAGCCGGCCGCGTACGTCTGGTAGCGCAGGTGCCCGGCCCGCAGTGCCGCCCAGGCGTTCGGCACGGTGGCCACGAGCAGCGCCACCAGCAGCAGTGGGTGGATCACCAGCACGGCGACCGCTACGGCGAGCAGCCCGGCCAGCCCGGCGAGAAGGTTCATCGACGACTGCACCAGTGAGGTGGTGGAGTCCGCGCCGCGTGAGGCGCGCTCCATGTCGTCGGCGAACGCGTCGGCGTCGAAGGCCTCCAGTCGCACGTCGGTGGTCACCTCGAACAGCCCGCGCTCCACCTCCCGGTCCACCTTCGGGGTCAGGCCGTTCTGGGCGTATCCCATCGTGGTGGCCATGCCGGCCCGCACGGCCGTCACCGCGGCCAGCGTCGCCAGTGCCGGCAGCGCCGCGATCACCTTGTCCGCGGTCGGCCCGCCGGCGAACAGCTCGACGAGCACCCGCTGCGCGGCCAGCAGCCCGAACGCCGCCATCACCCCCGCACCGACCGTGGTCGCCGCCACCAGGAGCGTACGGGTGCGGTCGGCCCGCCAGCTGACCCTGAGGGCGGCCCAGACCAGTCGCGGCAACTCGGCGAACACGGCGAACAGGCCGGCCTGCGCCCGCGCCCGTACCCCCGTCTCCCACGACATCGCCCGCAGCTCCGGCAGCACCGAATCCATCCGTTGTCGGCTCGGCTCTGGCGGGGTTTCTCCCTCGGTTGTGGTCGCGGTCTTCGCCATGGGCGCGCCTCCCAGGGGTAACGGATTCTCTGGGTGCCGGGTCGGTCGGTGACTGGTGACCGGCATACCGGCCTGGCTCGTAGTATCTGTCTCGGTACTGACAGTTGTTGTCGTGGATGTGGCGGCGGGCGGTGGTGCGAGCTTGCCGACAGTGAGGAATTGGTGACAGGTTCACCCGCGCGTTTGGCGGGTGTCCACAAACTTCGCCCTCGCCAGGTGGTGGGTCCGGCATTTCCATACCGGTCGGTAGCGGCGATGGTTGTGACGGGGACCCCTGCCTCAAGGGGTCCTCGTTGTGTTCTGAGGCAGCCTTTGGGAGGGTTAATCGGTGTTCAGCCGCATCGCCATCGTCAACCGGGGAGAGGCCGCCATGCGGCTGATCCACGCCGTTCGCGAGCTCAACGCCGAGGCCGGGGCCCCACCGATCGAGACCATCGCGCTCTACACCGACGCCGAGCGCGCCGCCACCTTCGTCAGGGAGGCGGACCGCAGCTACTGTCTCGGGCCCGCGTCGGCGCGCCCGTACCTGGACCACCGGATCCTCGAGCGTGCGCTGGTCGAGACGCGCGCGGACGCGGCGTGGGTGGGCTGGGGCTTCGTCGCAGAGGACCCGGCCTTCGCCGAACTCTGCGAGAAGACCGGTGTCACCTTCATCGGTCCGAGCGCCGAGGCGATGCGTACGCTCGGCGACAAGATCGGCGCGAAGCTGATCGCCGAGGAGGTCGGCGTCCCGGTGGCGCCGTGGAGCCGCGGCGCGGTGGAGAGCCTGGACGCGGCCAAGCGTGCGGCGGCCGAGATCGGCTATCCGCTGATGCTCAAGGCGACCGCCGGCGGTGGCGGCCGGGGCATCCGCGTCGTGCGTAGCGACGCGGAGCTCACCGAGGCCTACGAGCGCACGAGCCTGGAGGCCGAGCGCGCGTTCGGCAGCGGCGTCGTGTTCCTGGAGCGCCTGGTCACCGGCGCGCGGCACGTCGAGGTGCAGGTGATCGCCGACGGCCAGGGCGCCGCGTGGGCGCTGGGTGTCCGGGACTGTTCGGTGCAGCGGCGCAACCAGAAGGTCATCGAGGAGTCCGCGTCTCCCGTGCTCGCCCCCGAGCAGACCCGCGAGCTGAAGGCCGCGGCCGAGCGGCTCGCGTTGGCCGTGAACTACTGCGGCGCGGGCACGGTGGAGTTCCTCTACCACCCAGGTGAAAAGCTGTTCGCCTTCCTCGAGGTCAACACCCGGCTGCAGGTCGAGCACCCGATCACCGAGGCCACCACCGACTTCGACCTGGTCAAGGCACAGATCCACGTGGCCGCCGGCGGCCGGCTCGGCGACCGGATCCCGGCGGAGGCCGGGCATGCCGTCGAGGCCAGGCTCAACGCCGAGGACCCCGACCGGGACTTCGCGCCGTCGCCCGGCCGGATCGTCCGGCTGGCGCTGCCCAGCGGCCCCGGCATCCGGGTGGACACCGGGGTCAGCGAGGGGGACGTGATCCCGGCCGACTTCGACTCGATGATTGCCAAGATCATCGCCTACGGCCGTACCCGTGACGAAGCGCTCGGCCGGCTGCGCCGCGCGGTCGCCGAGACCACGGTGATCATCGAGGGCGGCGCCACCAACAAGAGTTTCCTGCTCGACCTGCTCGACCAGCCCGAGGTGATCGACGCCAGCGCGGACACCGGCTGGATCGACCGGGTCCGCGCGCAGGGCCGCCTCATCTCCACCAAGCACTCCGGCGTCGCGCTGGCCGCGGCCGCGATCGAGGCGTACGAGGACGAAGCGCTCGTCGAGCGGCAGCGGCTGCTGTCCACGGCGCACGGCGGCCGCCCGCAGGTCCAGCACGAGAGCGGCCGGCCGATCGACCTCAAGCTTCGCGGCGCGAGCTACCGGGTGACCGTCGCGCAGACCGGGCCGCGCCGGTTCCGCGTCGGCATCGGGGACGCGTCGACCGTGGACGCCGAGCTCGAGCGATTCGACGAGCACACCGGCCGGATCCTGGTCAACGGCCGGCGTTTCCGGCTCGTCACCGACACGCACGGGCCCATCCACCTGGTCGAGGTGGACGGCGTCACGCACCGGGTCAGCCGCGACGAGGGCGGCGTGCTGCGTTCCCCCGCGCCCGCGTTGGTCGTCGCGACGCCGCTGGAAGTGGGAGACGAGGTCGAGGCGGGTGCACCCGTGCTCGTCCTGGAAAGCATGAAGATGGAGACCGTGCTGCGCGCGCCGTTCAAGGCGAAGCTGCGGGAATGCCAGGTCTCCGTCGGCAGCCAGGTGGAGACCGGTGCGCCGCTGCTGCGCCTGGAACCGATCGGCGACCAAGCCGCGGGCGAGGCCGTGGAGGCCGAGGCCGTCGACCTGGAGTTGCCGCCCGAGCCGGCCGGCCTGTCCGCCGAGGCCCGGGTCGCGCGCGGTATCGCCGACCTGCGCAGTCTGCTGCTCGGCTACGATCTCGATCCCCGCGATGAGCGTCGAGCGCTGTCGACCTACCTGGCCGCGCGGGCCGAGCTCAGCCATCGTCCGCTCGAAGAAGAGGTCGAGCTGCTGCAGGTGTTCGCCGACCTGTCCGAGCTCAGTCGTAACCGGCCGGTCGGCGAGGAGACCAAGGCCAACACCCAGGTGCACAGCCCGCGCGAGTATTTCCACGCCTACCTGCAGTGCCTGGACGTCGAGCGTGCAGGGCTGCCGGACACCTTCCGCAACCGGCTCGCGCGGGTGCTCGCCCACTACGGCGTCGACGACTTCGAGCGCACACCCGCGCTGGAAGAGGCGGTGTTCCGGATCTTCCTCGCCCAGCGACGGACTTCGGCCGATGTCTCGGTGATCGTCACGTTCCTCCAGCAGTGGCTGACCGAGCCGCTTCCCGGCGACGAACTGCGCGAGCTGGTCGGCCATGCGCTGGAGCACCTGATCTTCGCCACCCAGCTCCGGTTCCCGGTGGTCGGCGACCTGGCCCGCAGCGTCGTGTTCCGCTGGGCCGCCCAGCCGATGCTGCGCCGCAAGCGTGCCGAGGTGTACGCGGGCGTCCGTGGTCACCTGCATCACCTCGACGAGAACCCAGACGCGGCCGACCGCGCCGAGCGGATCGCGAAGATGGTCGCCTCGCCCGAGCCACTGGTCCGGCTGCTCGGCCAGCGGATCGGCAAGCCGGGCGCCGACCACGGCCCGATGCTCGAAGTGCTCAGCCGCCGCTACTACGGCAACCGCGGCGCGAGCGACGCGCGGTCCGTCGAGGTGGCGGGGCAGTCGTTCTTCACCGCCGAGTACGACCGCGGTGGCGAGCGCTTCCGGGTGATCGCGGCGGCCACGGACTTCGGCGACCTGCCCGCGACCCTGACGAAGATCGCCGGGCTGTCGACCGCGGGCTCCGGCGACGGCTCTGGCTCGGCGGGTCTGACGCCGCGCCGCGACCCCGAGCCGTCGGTCGCCGAGGTGTACCTGGCCTGGGCCGACCAGCCCGACGCGGACGCGATGGCCGCCATCCTGGGGGAGGTCCTCGACCGCGCCGGGCTGCTGGACGTGCTCCAGCGGGTGACGATATCGGTGGCCGGGCGCAACGGCACGCCGATGCATCACCAGTTCACGTTCCGGCCTGGCCTGGGCGAGGACCGGGTCATCCGCGGGCTGCACCCGCTGATCGCCGAGCGCCTGCAACTGCCGAGGCTGCGGAACTTCGACCTGACCCGCCTGCCGTCCGCGGACGAAGAGGTCTACCTGTTCCACTGCGTCGCCCCGAACAACCCGGCCGACGAGCGGCTGACGGCGATGGCCCAGGTCCGCGACCTGACCCCGCTGCGCGACGCCGACGGCCGCATCCTCGCGCTGCCCGCGGTCGAAGGCGCGCTCGACGCGTGTCTCGACGCGATCCGTAAGGTCCAGGCGCAGCGGCCTGCGAAGAAGCGGTTCGACACCAATCGGATCACCATCTACGTCTGGCCGCCGAACGAGCTGACCATGGACGAGCTCAACGCCGTCGCCCAGCGCGTGCTGCCGATCACGGCCGGCGCGGGCCTGGAGGAGGTCCTGTTCCTCGGCCGCCAGCGCGACGGGGCCACCGGGAAACTGACCGACATCGCGGTCCGGATCTGCTATCACGCCGGCATGCGGGTGTCGATGACCGAGCCGACGGACGAGCCGATCCAGCCGCTCGACGACTACCGGCAGAAGGTGCTCTCGGCGCGGCGGCGCGGCACGACGTACCCGTACGAGCTGACCGAGATGCTGGCCGGCCAGCGCGGCACCTTCACCGAGTACGACTTGGACGACACCGGTGAGCTGTCCCCGGTCGAGCGGCCGAAGGGGCAGAACCGGGCGGGCATCGTCGCTGGTGTGGTGAGCACGCCGACCGAGCGGTACCCCGAAGGCGTCACGCGGGTGGTGCTGCTCGGCGACCCGATCAAGGCGCTCGGCGCGCTGGCCGAGCCGGAATGCGCGCGAGTGATCGCCGCGCTCGACCTGGCCGAGCGGATGCGCGTACCGATCGACTGGTTCGCGCTGTCGGCGGGCGCACGGATCTCGATGAGTTCGGGCACCGAGAACATGGACTGGGTGGCCGCCGCGCTCAAGCGGATCGTGGAGTTCACCCAGGACGGCGGTGAGATCAACATCGTGGTCGCCGGGATCACCGTGGGTGCCCAGCCGTACTGGAACGCCGAAGCCACGATGCTCATGCACACCAAGGGAATCCTGGTGATGACCCCGGACTCGGCGATGGTGCTGACCGGCAAGCAGTCGCTGGACTTCTCCGGCGGGGTGTCGGCCGAGGACAACTTCGGCATCGGCGGCTACGACCGCGTGATGGGCCCCAACGGCCAGGCCCAGTACTGGGCGCCGGACCTGCGGGCCGCCCGAAACGTGCTGATGGCGCACTACGACCACACCTACATCGCGCCCGGCGAGAGCCGGCCGCGCCGGGCGGTCACGTCCGATCCGGTCGACCGTGACATCTCCGGCTACCCGCATGCGGTGCCGGACAGCGATTTCACGACCGTCGGTGAGATCTTCTCCCGCGAGCACAACCCCGATCGCAAGAAGCCGTTCGACATCCGCACGGTGATGCGGGCCCTGGCCGACCAGGACCACGCGATCCTGGAACGCTGGGCGGGCATGGCCGACGCCGAGACCGCGGTCGTGCAGGACGTGCACCTCGGCGGCATCCCGGTGTGCCTGCTCGGCATCGAGTCCCGGTCGGTGCCGCGGCGCGGATTCCCGCCCACCGACGGCCCGGACACCTACACCGCCGGCACCCTGTTCCCGCGTTCGTCGAAGAAGGCCGCGCGGGCGATCAACGCGGCCAGCGGGAACCGGCCGCTGGTCGTGCTGGCGAACCTGTCCGGGTTCGACGGCTCGCCGGAGTCGATGCGGCTGTTGCAGCTGGAGTACGGCGCGGAAATCGGCCGGGCGATCGTCAACTTCGACGGGCCGATCGTCTTCTGCGTCATCTCGCGGTATCACGGCGGCGCGTTCGTGGTGTTCTCCAAGGCGCTCAACCCGAACATGACCGTGCTCGCCGTGGAGGGCTCGTTCGCGTCCGTCATCGGCGGGGCACCAGCGGCGGCCGTGGTGTTCGCCGGCGACGTCAACGCGCGCACCAGGAAGGACCCGCGAGTGGCCGAACTGGAGGCGGGCGTTCCCGCGGCGACCGGTGGGGAGCGGGCCGCTCTGGTTACGCAGCTCATGGACGTGCGGGCCACGGTCCGGGCGGAGAAGCTGGCGGAGGTGGCCGCCGAGTTCGACGGCGTGCACAGCATCCAGCGTGCGGTCGAGGTCGGCTCCGTGGATGCCATCATCCGGCCCGAGGAACTGCGTCCGCAGATCATCGCGGCCATCGAGCGTGGCCTGGTGGGCGCGTAACCCGGTCAGCCCGTGAAGCCTGCAGCTAGCGGTCCCGGTGCTGCGGCCCGTTTCGCCGTTCGGAGTGCTGGCATGCCATGCGCCGGCCGTGGCCTTTCGATGGGGTCACGGCCGGCGCGTGCCGCCGGTCCTCCGGGATCTCCGGCAGGTGGTGCGGCTCCGGGCGGGGTGGCGCGGCAGCCGACGGCAGGCGTTTCTCTAAGAGAAACATCGGATCCGTATAGAGAAACAGCTGCCACCCTAGCATCGGGCAGTGCTGGCGGTCGCTGGCATGCTGGAACTGCCGGCAGCGACCGGTTGGCCCTGGCGCTTGGCTGCGTCGGCTCAACCGGTGTGCCCGCGTGGCGTTGGGCGGTACGGGCGGGTGGGGTGTGTCTCAGGAGGAAGTGGCTGTTTTGTGCTGGGAAACATGGCTCGGCTAGGCTAGTCTCCAGACCTGGCGTTCGTCTCCCTGGGAGAAACAATGGTTGCGGCTGAGCCGGACTACATCGTCAAGCCCGTGTTCAAGGCGTTGGCGGTGCTGCGGTGCATCGGTGAGGCGGAACGTCCACTGGCGCTCGGCGATGTCTGTCTCCGCGCCGAACTGCCCAAAAGCACTGCCTTCAAGTATCTGCGTACCTTGCGGGACAGCGGGTTCGTAGCGCACGACCCGGACACCGATACTTATCGGATCGGCCTCATGGTCTGGCAGCTGGGTCAGCTGTCCGGCGAGCAGAACCGGATCCGGGAAGTTGCCCTGCCGGCGATGCGCCGCCTACACGGCCGGTTCGACGAGACCGTCAACCTCGGCCTGCCGGACGGCCGCGACATCGTCTACCTGGAGATGATCGAGAGCACCCGAGCCCTGCGCATGCAGGCGCGGCTGGGTTCGCGCGATCCGCTTTACAGCACGGCGCTGGGCAAGGCCTACCTGGCCGCGTTGGACGGCGATGCCTGGCGCAACCTGGTCCCGACCCGGCTGGCTCCGCGCACGGACCACACCGTCGCGTCACTGGCCGCGCTGCGGACCGAGCTCGACCAGGCCCAGGCGCGTGGCTACGCGACCGAGATCGGGGAGAACGAGGAGGGCTCGTCCTGCGTAGCCGCCGCCATCCATGACGCGCGCGGCGTGCCGGTGGCCGCGATCAGCGTCTCGGCCCCCGACAGGCGGATGGACGACGAACTGCGTGCCGAGATCGGCAAGCACGTCGCGGCCGCGGCGGCGGACTGCTCGCAGCGCCTGGGCTACCGGACGGCGTTGTGACCGCGGGCGCCATCCGGTCTTAGCGCAGCGGGGCCACCGGATTCAACGGGTACCCGATGAGCCGGTGGGCGAAGTCGAGCGCGCGGGCCAGCGTCACGTCGACGATCTTCTCGCCGGCCTCCGGGTTGGCGAGCCGTGGATCGCCCAGGGCACCGTTCGGGCTCCACTCGTCCAGCCGGATCGGCACGTCCACGCCGGTGAACGGCGGGCCGGCCAGTGGCTGGAGCTCCGGCTCCGGGGCCGGTCCGGGCACCTGGTCGACTCGCAAGCCGTCCGGGTTCACGATCATCACGACCGAGGTTTCGGCCTCGCACGCGTGCCCCCAGCCGAGATCGCCGACATGCTTGCTGGCCTCGTCGCGCGCGACGTCCGACCACATCATGTGCGCCATCAGCGCACCGGTGTCCCGCCGAACCTCGCGGGAGGCCAGCCGCACCGCGTCGGTGTTGCCGCCATGTCCGTTGACGACCAGGATGCGCGGGACGCCCCAGTGCACCAGGCTCTCCGCGATGTCCTTCAGCAGCGCGATGAGGGTGGCCGGCCGCAGCGTCAGCGAGCCGGGAAAGGCGAAGTGATGCTCGGACAGCCCATAGGGCATCAGTGGGCACAGCAGCGCCTGGTCGCCCAGTTCGGTGGCCAGCCGGCGCGCCAGCCCGCGGGCTACGGCCGCGTCGGTCTCCAGGCTCAGATGCGGGCCGTGCTGCTCGGTGGAGCCGATGGGCACGATGGCCAGCTTCACCGATGGCAGCGCCGCGCGGACGTCGGGCCAGGTCATCGAGGACAGTTCGAACATCGGGTTCCTTAGCATTGGGGCGGATGGTCAGGTGCGGCGCCGTAGCGGACTGGTCAGTGCGGCCAGGCGCGCCGGGTCGACGGTGACACCGAGGCCGGGCCCGTCGGGTACGAGGGCGTGGCCGTCGCGGTACCGGACCGGGTGGGCGGCGACATCGTCGCGGTAGACCATCGGTCCGACGGTGTCGCCGGGGAAGTCGAGGTTGTCCACCGCGGCGGCCAGGTGCAGCGCGGCCGCCGAACCGACGGACAGCTCCTGGGTGCCCCCGATGAGCGTGCCCACTCCGGCATGTCGGGCCAGTGTGAAGACGTCCAGCGCGGCGGTGAACCCGCCGAGCGCGGCGAGCGAGATGTTGAGGACGTCCACAGCGTCCGCGTCCAGCAGCCGCCGGGCCTCGGCATGGCTCCACACGTGCTCGCTGACCGGCACCGGAAGCTGGCGCCGCACCTCGGCCAGCGTCGCCGGGTTGCCCCGCCGTACCGGGCTCTCCACCGACAGCGCGCCGGATCGCGGGAGCAGCCGGCGCAGCAGGCGCAGGGCGGTGGAGGGCGGGAAGCGGGCGGACAGGTCGAGGCACTTGACGGTGAAGGCATCGCCGAACCGCTCCCGTGCCTCGTCGAAGAACCATTCCTCGACCTCGAGGTTCCCGCACACGTACACCTTGAAGAGGGTGAAGCCCTGGTCGATGCGGCGCCGCGCCTCGGCCAGGTTGGCCTGCGCGATCGACCGGTCGTACATGGGGAACATCGGGTATCCGACGGGCATGGCGTCGCGTCGGCGGCCGCCGAGCAGGTCACACACGGAGGTGCCGAGCGCCCGGCCGAGCAGGTCGTAGAGCGCGATCTCGACGGCCCACCGCACCACGGGGTCGGCCGTACCGAACCGGCCGTCGAGCCGGGCGAGCAGGTCGACCCGGTCGGCCGGGTCGGCGCCCACGAGTACGGCGTCCAGTTCGGCGGACAGCACGCCGAGATCCGGCAGCCAGGCCATCTCCTCGGCGTCGGACAGCTCGCCGTATCCGGTGACGTGGTGGTCGGTGCCCAGTTCCACGATCAGGTGCCGGCTCGTGACGCCGGTGTGGCGGGCAGTGGCGATCGGCGTTACGGACACCCGGACGATGCGCAACGCCACCCCTCTCATCCAATCGTTTCCGGGAAAGGCACGCGTGTTTCCCAGGTGGGAGAATGGCAGCGGGCGGCGCGGCTGTCAACGCCGCGCGGGCGCCCTTGACGTGCGAGATTGCCCGGTACGGTTGGACCCCCGGCCGCCGGAGTCCGGGATGCGCCATCCCTTGACAGGAGACAGCTGGTTCTTGACGAGAACCGCTAGTGATCCTAGTCTCGGTCCACGCCACGGAGCGCGCCCGCATCCGCCGCGACCCGGATCCCTGGTGTTCCGCCCGACTTCGCTTGGGAGTAACCATGGACGACTCGACGTCCCGAACACTTTCCCGCCGCAGCGTCCTCAAGCTCGGTGGGGGCGGCATCGCCTTGCTCGCCGGCGGCGGCCTGCTCGCCGCCTGCACGAGCGCCACCTCACCGAAGACCAACCCGGCGTCGGCCGGCCCGGACAGCGGCTCGCTCACCATCGCCGACATCGCCGACGACACCGACAAGCCCAGCGTCGCCGCCGCCGCGGCGGCGGTCACCGCGTTCAAAGTCAAGCAGCCGAACGTCACCGTCGTCACCAAGCTCCAGCCGTCCGGCGCGGACGAGGTGGCGGCGTTCATCGCCAGCCGCAGCGCCCCGACCGCGTACGTGGTCAGCAGCAACGACGTGAGCCCGATGATCGAGGCCAAGCAGGTGCCCGACATGACCGCGATCATCAAGAAATGGGAGCATTTCGACGAGCTGTCGCCTGCCCTGCTGGACACCTTCGGCCTCAACGGCGTCTACTACGGCCTGCCGCAGTACAGCGGCTCGACTGGGCTGGTGATCTCGAAGCCGTTGTTCCAGAGCGCCGGCCTCGACCCGACCGACTGGCAGAAGGGCGGCAAGACCTTCGCCGACTTCCGCGCCGCGGCCAAGGCCATCGCGGACAAGAACCCCGGTGTAGCCGGCTTCCAAGCCACCCTCAAGGGCCCCCGGCAGGGCGGCCTCTCGCTGTTGACGCTCATGTACGCCAACGGCCAGTTGACCTACAGCCAGGACGGCGCGACCAAGAAGTACACCGCGACCTGCAACACCCCGCAGGCGGTCGCCGCGCTGCAGTTGCTGCAGCAGATGCACTGGCAGGACAAGAGCATGGGCAGCAACCCCATCATCGAGTACCTCGACGGCTTCAAGGCGCTCGCCTCCGGCAAGGCCGCGATGTGCATGTCCGCGTTCGACGGCCCCGGTCAGGTCGCCGCCGCCGGCGCGGAGCGCCCCGACGACTTCATCATGGTGCCGTTCCCCGTCAACGACGCGGCAAAGGGCACGCTGATCGGCAGCGGCTCGGGTTACGTGTTCAGCAACTCCGCCAGCCAGTCCGACCTGCAGGCCGCCTTCGACTACACGGTCTTCGAGAACCTCAGCGTTGAGGGTGTCGAGGCGTACTACAAGGCGTGGTTCGAGGCCGGCAAGGCGGACGGATCGGGGGAGACGCCCCAAGCGGTGCCGTTCGCCACGCTGCTGCTGAAGTCGGGCTCCGCGCTGCGCGCCCAGATCGAGGCGGCGGTCAAGCCCTACGTGCCGGGCTACTCGCTGTCCCTGTACGGCGACTACTTCGCCACCACGGCGAAGATGAACCTGGCACCCGAGCCGGTCGTCAAGGGCAAGGAGATCAAGACGGCGCTGCAGACCCCGGTCGAGGTCATCATGACCAAGTCCAATGCCAACCCCCAGACCGAGCTGGACAAGGCCAACGCGGTCATCCAACAGGCCCTGAGCTCCTGAGGCGATGAACGCGACAAGGCAGCAGTCCGTCGAGGCGCGTACGCCGCCTTCGGCTCGCCCGGCCGGGAAGATCCCGGCCGGGCGGGCTCCAACGCACCACCGCGCGGGCCGGGCGGCGGTCGGGCTCCGCCGCCGGACCTTGCGCAATCTGAGCGGGTACGCCTACATCGCGCCGGCCGCACTGCTGTTCGCGCTGTTCGCCTGGTACCCGATCCTGCTCGGCCTCGAGATGAGCCTGCAGCGGGTGACCCTGGCCGAGCCGTCGAGCTGGACCGGCATGCAGAACTTCCAGCTCATCTTCCACGATCCGGTGTTCTGGACGGCCTGGGGCAACACCCTGAAGTTCTCGGCACTGTCGCTGCTGTTCGGCTTCGTGGTACCGGTCGGGCTGGCCATCTGCGTCAACGAGATGCGCCACGGCCAGTGGTACTTCCGGCTGGCCTTCTACCTGCCCGCGATCCTCCCGCCGATCGTCACCGCGTTCATGTGGAACTGGTTCCTGGACCCCGGCCCCGGCGGGTTCGTCAACTCGTTGCTGGGGCACCTCGGCATCGGGCCGCAGCCGTGGCTCAACTCGCAGACCCAGGCGCTGTACGCGATCCTGGCCATCACCATCTGGGCCGGCTCCGGCGCGACCATGCTCATCTACCTGGCCGCCCTGCAGGACATCCCCGCCGAGCTCTACGAGGCGGCCGAGCTGGACGGCGCCAACCTGTGGCAGCGGGTACGCAGCGTGACGCTGCCCCAGATCCGCACCGTCATGGCCGCCATGTTCGTGCTGTCGTTCATCAACTCGATGCAGCTGTTCGTCGAGCCGTACGCGCTGACCGCGGGCGGACCCAACCATGCCACGGAGACCGTCGTGACCGTCATGTACGAGTACGGCTTCCAGGAGCAGCAGTACGGCAAGGCGGCGGCAGTCGGGGTGACCCTGTTCGTCGTCATCGTGCTGCTCACCATCGGCCTGGTCTGGCTGCCTCGCCGGATCGCCGCACGCACCGCGAAGGGGCTGCCCGGATGAGCGCGGCACCCCGCCGCCGCGGCGAGCCGGCCGCCCGTACCCTCGTCTCCGCGCTGGCCGCCCGCCGCCCGTGGGCCCGGGTCGTCTACTGGGCCACCTGGGCCCTGCTGGTGCTCGCCACGCTGTCCACGGTGGTCCCGCTGTGGTGGCTCATCACCGGGGCGTTGAAGACCCCGCACGACCTCAACCAGACGCCGCCGAGCTGGGTCCCGCAGCCGTGGACCCTCGACGGCGTGGTGCTGACCTGGAAGCGGCTGGACCTGCTCCAGTACTTCCGCAACTCGGCCCTGCTGGCGGCCGGCACGCTGGCGCTGCGGCTGATCGCGTCGGTGCTCGCCGCGTACGGACTGTCGAAACTACGCCCGGCCGGGCACCGCCTGTTGCTGGGCGCCTTCCTGACCACGCTGATGATCCCGGCGATCATCTACTTCATCCCGCAGTACGTGACCGTGATCAACCTCCCGCTGGGCGGCATGAGCCTCAAGGGCTCGTGGTGGGGGGTGTGGCTGCCCGGCGCGGTGAGCGGTTTCGCCATCTTCGTCCTCAAGATCTTCTTCGACAAGATACCGCCGGAGCTGACCGAGGCGGCCGTGGTCGACGGCGCCAGCTCGTGGCGGATCCTGACCCAGATCATCCTGCCGCTGTCCAAGGGCCCGATCGCGGTCGTGTCCATCTTCACCATCATCGCGTCGTGGCAGGACTTCCTGTGGCCGAAACTGATCCTCGGCGACGACGCCGCGATGCGCCCGCTGTCGGTGGCGCTCTACCTGGTCAACTCGCCCGGCTCGCGAGCGCCGTTGAACGTGCAGATCGGCTCACTGGCGATCGCGTCGATACCAATGATCATCCTGTTCCTCGTCTTCCAACGGCAGATCATGCGCGGGGTCACCTTCACCGGGTCGAAAGGCTAAAGGAGAAACCCTTGAACATCAGCGGCATCACCCTCCACCCGGTCAAGGCACGCCGGCACAGCGGGGAGACCAGCCAGCACGTCATCGTCAAACTCCACACCGACGCCAGCATCACCGGCCTCGGCGAGATCTCCGACCTGCAGGAACTGAGCTACCTGCCCGATCTGACGGTCCTGAGCGACGAGCTCAACAGGCTCCTGACCGGCCGAGACGTCGTCAACCGCACCGAGATCCTGGGACTGATCGACAAGCGGTACGGCACCGTCGAACCGGCCTTCCGCTGGGGCGTCGAGATCGCCCTCTACGACGCCCTCGGCAAACTGCTGGACCAGCCGATGTACAACCTGCTCGGCGGGCGGGTGCGCGACCGGTTGCGCATCTGCTACCCGTTGTTCCCGATGTACGAGCGCTCCGTCGCCGAAGCCAGCCTCGTCGAGGTCGACAAGCGGCTGGGTCAGGGCTTCGACATGTTCCGCGTGTACATCTGCGGCAACCTCGAGGTCGAGGAGTGGTTCTTCCGGGAGCTGCGCGAGCGCCACGGCGACGTTCCGCAGATCAAGTCGCTGGACTTCTCCGCACGCTTTGACCGCAAGACCGCGCTGCGGGTCGCCGACCGGCTGGTCGACCTGTCCGGTACCGAGATGGTGGAGAGCCCGGTCCGGCGGGCCGACCCGCGGGCGCTGGCCGAGGTGCGGCGCGCACTGCGGGTACCAGTCAGCGAACACGTCTGGAGCTACGCCGAGGCGTTGCGGCTGCTGGACGTCGAGGCGCTGGACATCCTCAACATCTCGCTGGCCGCACTCGGCGGGGTCACCGCCGCAGTCGAACTGTTCGCGCTGGCGAAGCACACCGCCACGCCGACACTTCTCGGCACGACGCAGGAGATGTCCATCGGTACGGCGGCGGTGATGCACGTCGCGATGGCCACGCCGAACATCGACCACCCCGGCGACGCGGTCGGACCCCTGCTGTACCTCGACGACGTCACGACCGAGCCGGTGCCCTACGCCGACGGGCACGCCTGGGCGCCCGACGGGCCGGGCCTGGGCGTGACGCTCGACGAGGACCGGCTCGTCGCCCTGTCCCACCCGCTGTACGCCAGGGACTGACCGCGATGCGTCTACTGATCACCGGCGGGCTGGGCAACGTGGGCCGCGCCGCCGCCGTACACCTGACCGCGGCCGGCCACGACGTGGTGACCTTCGACCGGGTCACCTCGCACGACCTGCCCTGGGAACACGTCACCGGCGACCTGCGCGACGCCCTCGGCGTGCGCCAGGCGATGCGGGGCGTCGACGCGGTCGTGCACGCCGGCACCTACCCGGGCGACGGCGAGCCCGGCGAGGAGGACGCGGTGCTGAGCATCGCCGCAGGCGGCACCTGGAACGTGATGACCGCCGCGGTGGAGGCAGGCGTGTCGCGAGTGGTGTACGTGTCCAGCGTCAACGCGCTGGGCGCCATCAAGAACGAGCACAAGCCCGACTTCCTGCCGCTGACCGACCGGCACCCACGCAACCCGGTCTCCATCTACCAGCTCGGCAAGCACCTGTCCGAGGAGGTCTGCCGCTCCTACACCCGCCGCTGCGGCATCCCCACCATCTGCCTGCGCCCCACGCTGGTCGCCGTCGCGCCGGACACCTACCAGCTGTGGCGCGGCGACGATCCACACCTGCACGAACGGCTGGCCGCCAACTTCGGCGCCTACATCGACCGGCGCGACCTGCTGTCCGCCATCGACCTCGCCCTTGCCGTCGAAGGCATCGACCACGACGGCTCCCTGCTCGCCGCACGGGACATCTCGACCGACCGGCTGACCACCGCCGAGATCATCGAGCAGTACGCGCCGGCGGTGCCGTGGCCGGGCACCAGCCTCGCCGAGTGGACCCGCGACGATCCGTACCGCAGCCCGTTCGACTGCTCACACGCCGCGCAGCGGCTCGGCTGGACGCCGAAGCACAGCTGGCGCGACACGCCCTCGGCTGACGACGCCGCACCCCTCACCCCCCACGGAGACCTCAGATGAACCGTCGTCAGGGTGTCCTCGCCTACGTCTGCGCGGCCCTGCTCGCCGCCGCATCCCTGGTGGCAACCGGCCGCCCCGCCGATGCCGCCCCGTCGACCGTCGTGGCCTATCCCAAGCTCGCCACCGACGTAGACGACCCCAACTACCAGGTCAGCGTCAACGGCACGCCGATCTACGTGCACGGCCTGCACTGGCACTACACGGACGGCGAGACCAGCGACTTCCCGATGAACGACAACGGCTGGGCCTACGCTCATTTCGCCTTCTCCGGTACCGCCCACGTGGTGGTCACCTACAAGGAGCGGGTCCAGTCCTTCGACATCAGTCCGGCCAGCTACGGGATCGCCGCACAGGCGAGCGGCAACCAGATCAGCTTCGACCTCACCGAGCCGCTCAAGATCGAGCTGCACAACGTGAACTCGGTCGACAGCAACGTGATCGGCAGCAACGACCAGGCCGGCACTCACTTCGGCAAGAACGACGACCCGGACAACCTGCTGATCTGGGCCGATCCGCTGGAGACGGACCCCGCTTCGCCGCACGGCCGTGGCGTGGTCAGCGCGCTGGCCAGCGGCGCCGACAACACCGGGCACGCCGACGCCTCCGCCGCCATCAACGCCGCCATCGCCCGGGTGCCGGCCGGCGGCACCCTCTACCTCGACCCGGGCAGCTATCTCATCACGCACTCGGTCAACCTGAAGAGCAACATGCGCTTCTACCTGGCACCCGGCTCCGAGCTGGTGCAGGCCAAGCAGTACTACGTCAACGGCGAGCCACAACTGACCTCGGCCAACAACATGGTCAACGTCATCAACGCCGACCACGTGACCATCGACGGCCGGGGACGGCTCAACGGTCAGGGCCAACACAACCGCTGGCACGACTTCGGTTGGTGGACGATGATCCTGATGCACAACGCCAATGACGTCGCCGTCAACGACATCGTCTCATTCAACGCCGCCGGTGGCAACGTGTGGCAGGAGAACGGCAGCAACGTCCGGTTCACCAACTTCAAGGAAGACACCAACAGCGGCGCCGCCGAGTCGGATCTGGTCAACTTCTGGAACTGCTGGCACTGCGGGGTGGACAACTCGTTCGGCAAGACCACCGACGACTCCAGCAACTTCGGCTCCGGCCCGACCACGTCCGGCGCGATCAGCGGCTTCGACGGCGCACCCGACCCGGCCAACGACGCCCGCTACCCCAGCGGCGACTACTGGTTCACCAACAGCGTCATCATCAACAACGGCACGGGCGCCGGATACGCCGCGGGCACCTCGGCCGGGGCGGACATCAACGGCGCCCGGTGGGAGAACAACGTCATCATCTCCGCGCCCCAGGTGTGGCGGGCACTGGCGGTGTTCGGCGGGGTGTACCGCAACTTCCAGGTCAACAACCTCATTGTCGAGCAGGTCGTGCCGGACATGAACAACTTCAATCCGTACATCACCGGCTCCACCAGCAACCCGTCGCTGGGCGTACCGATCACGCTCAAGTCGAAGATCCCCTACTGGAACTACCAGGCATGGCAGGCTGCGGGCGGCCGCGTGGGCGGCATCGACGGGGTCAGCTTCAGCAACGTACGCATCGGCACGCCGACCGACTGCGCGCACATCGCACCCAACGAGTTGGTCAGCCACAGCGGCTACCAGGGCGCGGGCCAGACCGTCCGCAACGTCACCTTCAACGACGTGACCTTCGCCGGGCAACTGCTGTCCGGGATAGCGCACCCCGCCGACAACCACAGCCCGTACCGCTACCAGGGCCAGTGCAAGGCCAACCCGGACTTCCCCGACCCGAACGCGTTGAACGCGGCCGATCCCGGCGCCGGATGGAAGACCATCGACTGGGCCGACGGAGGAAACGTCGACCGCAACGGCAACCTGCCCTCGCTGTTGGACCAGCCGAAGGTGGCCGGGCAGTATCCGGTGAACCCGGCGTACGACCCGGCACACGTACCGGACTGGACCGACTGGTCGACGGTCCACTTCTCGAACACCGCGGTACAACTGGTCAACCTGGCCGCGCACGGCACCACGGTGACCTTCACCCGCTCCTCCAGCCATGGGGGACCGGTGGACATTGACACGTCCCTGACCGTCGCGTACGTCGCGGGCGGCCGCACCGCCCAGCTCACCATCCCGGCCGGGGCCAGCTCCGCCAGTGTGCGTGTGCCGCCGCGCGGGGCGACGCCGGTGTTGGTCGAGCTCCGACCAGGCGACGGGTACCAGATGGACCATGCGTTCCTCGCCGCCGTCACGCCCTGGGGGCTTACATGACCGATCAGCGACTCACCGCCTGGAGCATCGACCGCCGGCTCGAGGGACACCCCGCCCGCACCAACATCAACGTCGCCTTTGTCGACGGTGCCTACGCCATGCGCGTCGCCCAGCTCCGCGAGACCTTTCCGCCGCACCGGCACGACAGCGACGAATCCTGGTTCGTCTATCAGGGGCGGATGCGGGTCGACTCGGAGATCGGATCGGTGGAGGTCGGCGCGGGTGAGGGCGTGGTCATCCCCGCCGGTGTGCGACACAGCCCGACCTGCCTGGAGCCGGGCACCATCGTGCTCATCGTCAACCGCAGGGGCCAGCGCACGCTGCCCGACGACCACGCCGAATTCGTCGCCGCGGGCGCGACCGACATCGACGATCCGGCCTGAGGTGGAACGATGACGTCGACGCGCGGGCTGACCGTCACGGGGGTCGAGCGGATCCTGCTGGACGTGCCGTTCAGCCCGCGTGCCCGGCCATGGAACGAACTGCTCATCGGGCAGTGGCGGCTCATCGAGCTGATCCGGGTCACCACCAACGACCCGGACGTGGTCGGTTGGGGCGAGACCATCCTGGACTACTGCTACGCGCCCGTGCCGGACGAGGCGATCGCCTACGTACGTGGCCGCAACCCGGCCGAGTGCCTGTCCCGCGACGACTTCGGCCCGGGCCTGCAGATGGCGCTCTACGACGCGGTCGGCAAGGCGCTCGGCGTACCGGTGCGGTCCCTGCTGCCGCTGGCCCAGGTGCGCGACGAGTGCCCGATCTCGTGGTGGAACACCAAGATGCCGCCCGCGGTGCTGGCGCATGAGGCGCGCGACGCGGTGGCCGCCGGGTACCGCACGCACAAGTTCAAGGCCCGGCCCTGGTTCGACGTCTACGAGCAGGTCGCCGCGGTGTCCGCGGTGACCCCGCCGGACTTCCTGCTGGACCTGGACTGGAACGAGATGCTCCGCGATGCCGCCACCGCCGCCCCGGTGCTGATCGCACTGGAGCGCACCGGACGGGTCGGTATCTTCGAGACCCCGCTGCCGCACCACGACCTCGCCGGATACCGCGCGCTACGCGGCAAGCTGACCCGTCCGGTCGCCGACCACTTCCTGGACACGCCGTTCGCGGCGAACGTCGCGCTGGAGGCGTTCGACGGCTACGTGGTGACCTGGCAGGGCATCGGCGGACTGCTGGCCTCGGGTACCCAGGCAGCCGGCGTACACCGGCCGTTCTTCCTGCAGATGTGCGGCACCGGCCTGACCACCGCGCTGGCGCTGCAGTTGGGTGCGGTGCTCAGCCACGCCGTGTGGCCACACGTCACCGCGATGAACACGTGGTCGGAGGACCTGCTGCGCGCGCCGATCGAGATCCGCAACGGGTACGCGCGGGTGCCGGACGGCCCCGGCCTGGGCGTGTCGGTGGACGAGGAAGCGGTGCACCGGCTCTCGACGCCCGACGCGACGCCCATCGCGTATCCCCGGCGGATCCTGACCATCTCGTGGCCGGGCGGCCGACGCCGAAGTTATGCCAGCGCGGAACAGATGTGGACGGACTGCCGCGCCGGCAACGTGCCCGCCCAGCAGCCCGGCGCGGACCTCGAGGTGCGCGAGGACGACGGGAGCACGGACTTCGCGGACCTGTACCGGCGCTGCGCCCGCGCACCAATCTCGCCCTAGAGAGCGGGATCCAGCGGCCAGAGCGGGTGGCGTCGGTGCCGGTACGGCAGGCTGAACAGGTCGGCGGTGGCCTGGCCCGGGGTGTCCACCCGCAGCACCCGGGCCACGGCCGGGCCGTAGCCTGCCAGCGGCGACTGTACCCCTTTGGCGGTGATCGCCCGGAAGGCGGCGGGAACGAGGTCCAGGCAGCGCAGCTGTTGCCGGCTGGATTGCATGATGGCGTGGCTGACCAGGATGAGTGTGGTGCCGCCGGCCAGGTCCAGCACGGCGGTAGGGCCGACGTTGAAATGGCGGTACCCGGCGTGTGTCGGCGTCGGATCCTCGAAGACGCCGTCGTGCAGCCGCCGTACGGTGCCGACCACGGTCACCACTGGGCCGGTAGCCGCCTCGCCGAGTGTCACCTCGACCTCGGCGCCCGGCCCGGCATCCGTGTAGGCCAGCGCGCACCGCGACACCATCTCGGGCGCGACGATCAGGCTCAGCAGCCCGGTGAAGTCACGCTCCAGTGCGGCGGCGAGGATCGCGGCGCTGCGGCCGGTCGTACCAGCGCCGATGTTGTCGCCGACGTCGAGCAGCAGTACGGGCGTCGGCCCGTCGGTGACGGCGTCGAGGGCCGCGGCGATCGGCAGGGCGTCGCCCCGCATGTGCTCGCGTCGGCGCCAGACCTCGTCGGCCAGCTCGTCCGCGTACGACCCGGCCAGCGCGTCGTCGCCGTCGGTGGCGACGACGACGGACATGCCCACGTGCGGCACGTCGGCGTAGGGAAAGCCCTGCAGCACCGAGGCGCTCAGCACGCCGGGGCGTCGCCGGATCTGCTCCGCGGCGTCGAGGATCGACCGCATCGGCTCGTCACTCGTGTTCTGCCGGAGGATGTTCAGCAGAATCGGCACCGGCCGCCACGCCTGGCGCGGCCGGACCTCGCCCCGGGCCGCGCGGGCCACCAGGCCGGCCAGTTCCCGGGCGCGGTCGCGGGCGTCCACGTGGGGGTTGGTCCGGTAGCTGACGATGACGTCGACGGCGCCAGCGAGCCGGGAGCTGACGTTGCCGTGCAGGTCGCACGCGACCCCGATGGGTACGTCCTGGCCCACCACCGCCCGCACCCGCGAGGCGATTTCTCCGTCGGCGTCCGGATACCCGTCGGCGACCGCTGCGCCATGCAGGGCGAGCAGCACCCCGTCCCAGCTGTCCGCAGCCAGCGCCGCGACCATCTCGTCGACGATGCTGTCGAACGCCTCCGCGGTGACCGGTCCCGCCGGCTGGGGGCCGCAGTACACCAGCGGCACCACCGCGACGTCCGGGCCGGCCCCCGCGAGCAGCCCCGCCATCGTGCTGTCCGAGTCGCCGTGCACCGCCCGGATCTGCTCGCCGCGCAGGATCCCGATCAGCTCGCAGGCCGAACGGTCGGTCGGGGTGGGGGAGAACGAGTTGGACTCGTGGAACAGGCCCAGCGCCGCCAGTCGAAGCATGTCGTCTCCCCTCAACCCGCGAACATCGGCTCGGGACGCCCCGGGGTGTCCACCGCCACCGCGAGCAGCGCGCCCGCGGCCGGGTCGGCCGCAAGTTCCGCCGCGCCCAGGCCGATGCTCGCCGTGGTGATGAACAGCGTGCGCAGGTCCGACCCGCCGAGTGCGACGCTCGTGACCAACGGGGTCGGCACCGGGATCGTGCCCACCATCCGGCCCGTCGGGTCGTAGCGGACGACCTGGCCGCCGCCCCACTGGGCACTGTAAACGCAGCCCTCCGCGTCGACGCACAGCCCGTCGGGATCGGCCGGCGGGGTCACCGAGGCGAACACCCGTTCGTTGCCGATCCGGCCCGACTCCACGTCGAAGTCGAAGGCGAAGATGGTGTGCCGGCGGGAGTCGGTGAAGTACATGACCCGCGCGTCCGGGCTCCAGCCCAGCCCGTTCGGGCAGATCACCCCGCGCCGCATGGGCTGGCAGCCGTGGTCGGCGTCCAGGCGCCACAGGGTACCGGTGGCGGTCGGTGGCCCGTCGTTGAGCGTACCGGCCCAGAAACGCCCTGCCGGATCGACCTTGCCGTCATTGAAGTAGTGCTGGGGGAGATCCGGCTCCGGATCGCATATTCCGGACAGCTCACCGGTGTCCGGTCGCAGGGCCGCAAAGCCGTTCCGGGTGGCGGCGACAAGCCCGCCAGCCGCCCGCACCCCGATGCTGCCGACGACGTCTGACAGCGGTCGGCTGGCGGTCGCACCGCTCGTCGGGTCGAACCGCCACAGCCGCTGCTCGGGAATGTCCAACCAGTACAGCAATCCGTCGCGCACCGACCACAGCGGGCCTTCGCCGACCACGCACCGGTGCGCCACCACGATCTCCGTCATGCCGCGTTGCCCACCATTGCGTGGCTACGGCCGGCGGTCGCGACCCGTGTCGCCTCGATGCAGCCGGTATCGGCGACGGTCACATACAGCGTGCGCCCTTCCGGGCCGCCGAAGACGACGTTGGTGCAGTCCCGACCGTGCAGCCGCACGTCCCTGCCCAGGCGGCCGTCCGGGCGCACCCTGGCCACCACGCCGGCACCGGTGCGGGTCACATACAGCACGCCGTCCGCGTCGGCACGCATGCCGTCGAGCAGGTGGTCGTCGAATCGCACCAGCAGTCGTTTGCCAGACGGCCGATGCCCGGCGTCCAGGTCATACACCCAGATGCGCCGCTGTACTGTCTCGTTGACGTACAGCCGCCGCTCGTCCGGGGACACCTCGATTCCGTTGGTCGTACCCATGTCGGACTCGACCAGCGTGCTGGTGCCGTCCGGATCGATCCGCCACAGCTGGCCGGTGCCGTTCGCCCAGTCCGGATCGCTGGCGAACAGTGTGCCGTCGGACAGCACCGCGAGGTCGTTGGGCTGGTGCATCGCCGGATCGTGGGCGTGCACCCGCCGCTCACCGGTTGCCGGATCGATGGCGAAGATCGTGTGGGTACGCCAGTCGGCAACGTAGAGCCGCCCGTCGGGTCCGCACACCGCGCCGCAGCCGGCGCTGCCCTCGGGCAGCTCGTGCCAGCACGCCACGGAGCCGTCCGGGTCGAGCCGTCCGATGGTGCCTTCGCGGCCGAAGTTCATCGCGTACACCCGGCCGGCCCGGTCGACGACCGGCCCTTCGATGGCGTCGGTGAAGCCGCACGCGACCACCGTGGTATCCGGCACGTCAGCTCTCCGTGACCGGTACCGGCAGGCGACCGGCACGGCCGAGCTCGGCGAGCGCGTCGTCCAGGGCGGCCACGGTCTGCGCGACGTCGGCCGCGGAGTGCTCGGTCGACAGGTACCACCGGCCGCCCGGGAGCAGGAACAGTCCCCGTCGCAGCGCTTCCACGATCAGCTCGTTGTAGAAGGCCCAGTCCGCGGCGAGCACGTCGCGGGCGGTGCGCACCTTGGTGATCCCCGGGCTGAGCTGCAGGACCGGGCCGACATGGTGCACGTGGGCGGTCACCCCGTGCCGCGCGAGGACCGTGCGTAGCCCGTCGGCCAGCTGCGCACTCACGGCCTCCAGGTGCGGGTACACGTCGGGCCCGGCGAGCAGATCCAGCGTGGCCGCCGCGGCCGCCAACGCGATGGGGTTGCCGTTGTAGGTGCCGGCGTGCACCACCCCGGATGTCACCTGTTCGATGATGTCGGCGCGTCCGGTGACCGCACTGAGGCTGAACCCGCCAGCCAACGCCTTGGCCAGCACGGTGAGGTCGGGCGTGACGGCGTACCGTTCGGCCGCGCCACCGGCCGCGATCCGCAGTCCGGTGATGACCTCGTCGAAGACCAGGACTGCGCCGCTACGGTCGCAGGCGGCCCGCAGCTCCTCCAGGAATCCTGGGGCCGGCGGCAGTACGCCGGTGTTGCACAACACCGGCTCGACCAGCACCGCGGCGATGTCGCTGCCCGGCTGGGACAACAGCTCGGCCACGGCGGCGGAGTCGTTGAACGGCAACACCGACACGTCCGCCAGCACGCCGGGGTGCTGTCCGGCGCTGCTGAGCACCGGCCGCCCGTCCTCGGCGAGGTTGCGGTAGCTGACGAGCATCGGATCGGTCCAGCCGTGGTAGTGCCCCTCGAACTTGACGAAGCGGCGCCGGCCGGTGTGCGCCCGGGCCAACCGCAACGCGACCTGCACGGCCTCCGAACCGGTGTTGCTCCAGAGCACCCGTTCAGCGCCGGGGATCCGGCTACACAGCCGCTCGGCCACCTCGTACTCCAGCACGTGTCCGGAGCCGAAGGTCTGCCCGCGGTGCAACTGCTCGCCGACCGCGGCCACCACCGCCGGGTGGGAGTGGCCCACGATGACTGGTCCCCACCCGAGCACGTAGTCCAGGTAGTCGTTGCCGTCGACATCCCACAGCCGGCTGCCGGCACCGCGATGGAAGAACAACGGGTGCGGCGGCATCGACGCGCGCAGCCCGGTACTCACCCCGCCGGCGAGGCTGGCCTGGGCCCGGTGCCAGGCGGTGTGCGAGCCCGGCCAGGCTGTGATCTTTCCGGCCACGCTGTCGCCCGCGGTCATGCGACGGTCCGGCGCAGCGCGACGAAGTCGATCTCGACCAGGATCCCGGTCAGGTCGGCGCCGACGGTCGTCCGTGCGGGCCATGGCGCGGGCATCAGCTCTGCGTATGCCTGGTTGAACTCGTCGTAGTCGCGCTCAAGATCCTGAAGGTACACGGTGGCCTTGACGACGTCGGCCAGGTCGAGCCCGTCGGCAGCCAGCAGAGCGCGGAGGTTGGCGAGCGTGAGCCTGGTCTGGTCGGTGACCGTGCCTCCGGCGATCCGGCCGCTCTTCGCGTCGATCGGGCCGCAGCCCGAAGTGAGCAGGAAGGGCCCCGCGATTCTGGCCTGCGAATACGCCGCGCCCGGAGCGGGCGCGTCTGGGGTGTGAATGACCGTCGACTTCAACGGGAACTCCTTCTGCGCTATGCTGCGTGTCTCTAGGAGAGAGACCGCCGTTTCTCCAGACGATATAGCAGGCGTTGGTGATGTCAACCCGCGACGCCCACCGCCATCGGCCGCGAGGAGTGAGACCCCATGCTCGACCGACCACTGCACGGGATCCTGCCGGTGATGGCGACCGCCTTCACCGCCGACGACTCGCTCGATGAAGCCGCCTGCCGCCGGGTCGTCGCGTACAACGTCGACGCCGGTGCCGCAGCGATCGTCACGCTCGGCGTCGCCAGCGAGTTCTGGTCGCTGACCGAGACCGAACGGGACGAACTGGCCCGGCTCACCGTCGACCAGGTCGCCGGCGCGGTGCCGGTCATCGTGGGTGCCTCCGGTACCAGCGCCGCCACGGCCGCAGTAGCCGCCCGAAGCGCTACCGCCGCCGGCGCCGACGCGCTGATGGTGATGCCGCCGTACCTGCACCGTGCCCGGCCGGACCTGCTCGACGACTACTTCCGTGCGGTCACTCGCGTCACCGATCTGCCCATCGTGCTGCAGAACTCCTCGCCCCCGTTCGGCCACGACCTGGACGTGTCCGCGATCGAGACGCTGGTACGCCGGTACCCGACGATCCGATACGTGAAGGAGGAGACTCGGACCAGCACCCACCTGACCAGTGCACTGCTGGATCGGCTCGGCGACTCGATCGACGGAGTGATCGGCGGGGAGGGCGGTCGGTACATGGTTCAGCAGCATGCACGCGGCGCCTGCGCCATCATGCCCACCTCGATCGCCACCGAACGCTACGTACAGGTCTGGCGTGCCCTGGAGCGGGGAGAGCACGCCGAGGCCAGGCGGGTGCACGCGAGCCTGCTGCCGCTGATCAACTTCTTCGGGCTGCATGGCATCGAGGCGTACAAGGAGGTACTGGCAATGCGCGGAGTGGTGGACTGGACGCGGACCCGGGGCACCCCGTTCCTCGCCCTCGACGATCTCGACCTGGCCGAACTCCGCCGGCTGGTGACCGACGCCGGCCTGGCCCCGATCACGGTCGCGGCAGCCTGATGCGGCTCCTCGTGATCGGTGGCGCCGGAGCCGTCGGCACGATGACGCTGCCGCACCTGGCCGCCCAGCATGCCGTCACCGTCCTGGACCCCAGGACTCCCGCGCCCGGGCCGTGGTTGCACCGTCCGGGCAGCGCCCTGGACATGGCCGCGGTCGTTGACGCCGCGCGCGAGACGGACGCGTTGGTGTACATGGCGATGGGGCCGATCGACGGCTGGGGGAGCCCGCAGAACGTACGCAGCCACTTCGACATCACCGTGACCGGCGCGCACATGGCGCTCTGGGCGGCCGCATCGGTTGGCGTACGCCGGGCCGTGCTGACCAGCTCGATGTCGGTGTACCGCGACCCCGACCGCGCGCCCTACCCGGACGAGTCGGTGCCGCCGAATGCGTCGGACTTCTACGCCGTCACCAAGCGCTGCGCTGAGCTCGTCGCCTCCGCCGCCGCTGCCCAGTGGAGTATGGACATCGTCGCGCTGCGGCTCTGCCTCCCCACGCCCGACGCCGAGTACCCGCTACAGGACTGCAGCGCGGCCGACCGGACCATCGCCACCTCGGCCCGCGACACCGCACGGGCGATCCTGGCCGCCCTGCACTACCCGGGCACGGGCTTCGACGTGTTCACCATCAGCGGCGACTACCGCCAGCGCATTGCGCCCATCGACAAGGCTCGACGACTGCTCGGCTGGGAACCACTCGACCACTCGCCCGAACCCGAATGAGGAACGCCATGACATCGCCGCTCTCCGAACTCACGAACGCGGGACCGTCACCGCTCGGTGCACCGCGGCCCGGCATCCTTCCCATCCGCGACGACAACGGAGTTTTGACCGTGTCCGGGCAGATCGCGGCGGCGGACGGAGTGCTGCTCCACAGTGGGCAGGTCGGTGGTCCGGTGACCCTGATCCAGGCCCGCGACTGCGCATGGCAATGTGCGCTCAACGTGCTGACCGTCGTCGAGCGGGAGCTGGGCAGCCTGGACCGTGTCGTCCAGGTCGACCGGGTCACCGTCTACGTCGCCAGCACACCAGACTTCACCGACCAGCACCTCGTCGCCGATGCCGCCACGGAGGCGTTCATCCGGGTGCTTGGTGAACGAGGCCGACACGCCCGCGCCGCATTGGGCGTTGCCGCCCTACCGGCCGGCTCGCCGACCGAGATCGACGCGATCATCCGGGTCAGGCCCCCACGACGCTGATCTGACAGGTTTGGGAGAAGCATTGCAACTCATGCGCATCGGCCCAGTCGGAAAGGAGAAGCACGCCATTCGGCTGGACGACACGACGTACATCGAGGTCTCTGACATCGCATCCGACTTCGACGAGCGGTTCTTCGCGCGCCTCGGCACACAACGCCAAATGGTCGCGGCGGCGCTCTGACATGACGGGAATGGGGCCCCGGCGACCGCGGTCGCCGAGGCCCCTTTTCGTACGGTGATCAGCGCAGCTCGTACGCCCGGATGACGGTCTGGTCGAAGGTGTTGCCCTTCGCGTCCGCGCCCGATGCCTTGAGCGACACGAAGCCGCCCGCCTTCGGGTGCGTCACCTGCACCTGCCACGAGCCACCGTGGCTCGACACCGGCACCTTCTGCCAGGTCTTCCCGTCGTCGTACGACGCCTGCACGGTCAGCTCGACCACCCGTCCCGAGCCCTCGCTCTGGGTGATCGTCACCGGGTAGACGCCCACGCCGCCGGCCTTGCCGACGTTGTGATCGTCCAGCGGCGGCGCGAAGCTGACCGCGGTCAGCGGCAGCGCCCGGAGCGTGTCCGTGTGCGCCGAACGGAACGTCCAGCTCACCGACAGCTTGGTGGTCAGGCGCGAGTCGCGCTCCAGGCTGCCGTCGAAGCGGAACGTCGCCCCGGCCGGGTCCACGTCCTCGGCGTACACGCCCGGACCCCAGTCGGACTCGGCAACCAGCTTGCCGTCACGGTAGAGCGCACCGGACCCGGAGGTGATCTGCCCGAAGCCGGCCCGGCCCTGGCCGTCGCCGAGCAGGCCGGGGGAGATGTACATGAAGTCGCCCTCACGCAGCGCCGGCACGTCGCCGGGGAAGAACGGCGCCACGCTCGGCCCGAACACACCCTTGTTCCACTGCTCCTCGTAGGTACGCCCGGCCCGGTAGGTGGTGGGCAGCGCGCCGTGGTCGGACAGCATCTCCGGCCAGTCGTCGCCCTCGGCCGGCAGCTCCACGATCAACTCGTTCTGCCATGGCGCGTCACCCGCGTAGAACTCGGTACGGGTGAACGGGAGCGGAGTCTCCCAGCCGACCGCCCAGCCGCCGCCACCGTTCGGCGGTGCGAGGAAGGCCAGCTTCACGCCCATGCTGCCCTCCACCACCGCCGCGTGCGAGGCCCGCACCGTGGCGAAGTCCTTCGACCGCAGGTGCTTGACCAACCCGCCGAGCAGGCCGTTCTTGTCGTGCCAGCCGACGTTGTAGACGTACGAGCCGGCCACAGAGCCCTGCTCGTCCACCTCGGCCAGCGTGCCGCTGAGCTGCGAGCTCAGGCCCTTCCCCGGCTTGGGCCCCACCAGCTTCGTGAACATCGAGGCGAAGTCGCCGCCCCCGATCCCGACGCCCATGCTGAAGCCGTCGCCCTCGGCGTAGCTCGCGTCGTACGACGCCAGCAGCGGCACCACGCTCGGATCGGGCACCGTGACGTCGAAGCCCTTCGCACCGCGGGCGTCCATCGACACCGTCGTCGGCCCAGTGACGGACAGCTTCGGATACACCAGCTGCGAGACGCTGTAGTCGTCCCCGTTCTCCTCGTCGACCCAGCTGAACGCGAAGTACTCGCCCGGAGGCAGGCGCAGGTTGTTGCTCGCGCCGAAGACCAGGAACTCCCGGTAATCGCTCTTACGCAGGAACACCGTGAACGCGTTCTCCGCCGGGTCGCCGTCGCGCTCGGTCGCGGTGACCTTCACCGGGTACTTGAGCTCCTCCCGTACCACGCCGAAGGGCGTCTGCACCGAGACGCCCGCCGCGGTCGCGGTGACCTGGCCGCCGAGGCCGCCGATCACGTCGCCGCCCTGCCGGGTATCGGCGGTGACCGTCACCGAGGCCTGCCCGCCGGCCGGCACGGTCACCGTGTCGGCGCTGAGCGAGAAGATCCCGTCCGGCGCGGCCGTGGTCAGCGCCAGCCGCAGGGTCACCTCGGCGCTGCCGCTGTTGTGGTACGTGACGACATCGCTGCGCACCTCGTCGTCGTCGTGGGGCCACTCCTGCAACCCGAACGTCACTGACGTCGGCGTGGTCGTGACCTGTTGCGTGATCGCTCGGGCCACGTCCACCCGACCCGCGCCCTGCGCGAACACGCCAACGTCACTGGACGGCTTGGCCGAGGCCATGAGCGTCGCCTTGAGCTGCGCCGGGGTCCACTTCGGGTGCGCCTGGCTCAGCAGCGCGGCCGCGCCCGCGACGTGTGGGGTCGCCATCGACGTGCCGCTCAGCGGCATGTAGAGCTGACCCGGTTCGCCGAGGAACCCGTCCTTGCCGCGGGCCGCGACGATGTCGACGCCGGGCGCGGCGATCTCGGGCTTGACCGCCCAGCCGTCGGCGCTGGGGCCCCGGCTGGAGAACTCGGCCAGCTCGTCGGACTTGGTGAACGCCGCGACGGCCAGCGCCGCCTCGGCGGTCGCCGGGGAGCTGACGGTGTCGTCCGCGCCGTCGTTGCCGGCCGCGATGACGAACAGCGTGCCGTGCTGCGCGGTCAGGCTGTTGACGGCCTGCTCGAGCGGGTCGACCTCGGGGCTGTTCGGTCCGCCGAGGCTCATGTTGACGACGCTCGCCCCGGACTCGGCGGCCCACTGCATGCCGGCCACGATCCATGACTCCAGGCAGCCGAACTGGACGCAGACCTTGCCGTCGAGCAGGGACGCGCCGGGGGCGGCGCCCCGGTACTTCCCGCCGGAGCCGGCCCCGCTGCCCGCGATGGTGGAGGCGACGTGGGTGCCGTGACCGACGCGGTCGCGGTCGTCCTCCTCGCCCTCGGTGAAGTTCTGCCGCACCGAGATCTTCCCGGCCAGGTCAGGATGAGTGGCATCGATGCCCGTGTCGAGCACCGCGACGCGCACCCCGGTGCCGTCGAAGCCGGCCGACCAGGCCGCGGGCGCGCCGATCAGCGGGACGCTCTGGTCCAGCGCCGGCTTGCGTACGGCGTCGAGCCAGATCTTGCCCGCGGTCAGGCCCTTGCGGGTCGCCTGCCAGCGGGGGGCGAGCGACTCGGTGGGCGCCTCGGCGGCGAAGCCCCGCACCGCGGGCAGTCGCCGCTGCGGGGACAGGCCGGGCGCGGCGGCGGCGCCGGAGACGATCAGCCGCATCGACGACGGGCGCGCGGCCTGCGCCGCGAGCAGTTCGGTCAGGTCGAACAGCCGCCGGTCGAGCCGGTCCGCCCGCAGCAGCGGCACCGCGTCAGACGGAATGACGTACTGGTGCTCCCCGGCACGGTAGCTGTGGAACGCGACGCCCTTGCGCGGCGTGACGCTGAGGCGGCCGTTGCCGAGCACGGTCACCCGGTCACCGGTGATCAGCGTCACCGTCTGGGCCTCGCCAGTAGCGGCCGTCGGCTTGACTGCCGGCGTTGCGGTTGCCTGCTTGGCGCCCGCGATGCCGGGCGCGCCCGTCAGCAGCGCAACGACGATCCCCCCGGCCAGCAACGCTCTTCTGCTTCTGCTGGATCGCATGTGCCTCCCCGTCCATTCGACCGGTCCGCCATGGACCGTCCGTTGTAGAAACGTCCTGACCGATCGAAAAGTTGCACGGAGAGCTGATCATTTTCATGTGCCTCCAATAGTGGGGTGTGGCCGCCTCGTCGTACTTCCGCCGGGTCGAGCGGAAGGCGCTAGCTTCCCCACCGCCTGGGAGGGCGGGCCGCGCCCGCCGCGCCGACGCCCGGCACCCGCCCTGCCACTGCTTACGGAAAGTTATCGCTGGCTATACGGATCTGTAACAAGGTTTCGGTGCCACGAACTGGCCGCGGCGTCTATGGTGCCCTGATCCAGTCCATAGGGGAGGATCGAATGCGGTCGTGCGTGTTCGGGTGGATGAGGGCCGGCCGCGTGCCGGCGTGGTGGCGGTGGACGGCGTACGTGGTGCTGCTCGCACTCGTCGCCGGCCTGCTGGAGGCGCCCGCCGCGCCCGCGCGAGCGGCGGCGGCCGCCCCGCAGCGGCAGGCGCCGGCGGCGGGCAAGTCGCCGTGCCCGCCCGATCGGGCGGACGAGGCGTCCGCGGCGCTCGCGGCGAAGCTGTGTGGGGCTCGGGTGGAGGTTTTGAGCCGGCGCAGCGAGACGACCCAGGTGTTCGCGAACCCGGATGGCACCTTCACGGAGGAACGGTCGCTGGCGCCGGTGCGGTTCAAAGACGGCGGCGAGTGGCGCCCCGTGGACCTGGACCTGGTGGCGCAGCCGGATGGCTCAGTGGCGCCGAAGGGGCATCCGAGCGGGCTGCGGTTCGCCGGCGCGGCGGCGGATGCGGGCGAGCACGAGGTGGTCTCGCTGGGAGAGGGCGACGCGCGGACGAGCGTGTCGTGGCACGGTGCGTTGCCGCGGCCGGTCCTGTCCGGGCGGACGGTGACCTACCCGGAGGTGATGCCGGGTGTGGATCTGGTGTTCGAGGCGCACTCGACCGGCTATCAGCAGCTGGTCGTGGCGAAGGATCGGGCGGCGCTGGCCCGGGTGCGGCAGCTGTCGCTGCCAATGCGAACGGGGAAGCTGGCCGCTGCGGGCGACGGTATGGGCGGGCTGCTGTTCAAGGACCGGTTGGGCCGCGCGGTGGCCCGGGCGCAGACGCCGGAGATGTGGGACGCGGAGGTGTCGCCGCAGTCGTTGGAGCATGTGCGCCGGGGGCGGGTCGCGTTGCGAACGGTGCCGAAGGGCGCCGGCCGGTCGGTGCTGGAGTTGACGCCGGACGCCGGCTTCCTGGCGCGGGAGGACCTGCGGTTCCCGGTGACGATCGACCCGCCGACGTCGCTGTCGCCGGCGTTCGACGCCTTCGTGCAGAACACCTACACCACTGACCAGTCCGGTTCGACCGACCTGAAGCTGGGCTACCACAACGAGGGCGGCAGCAACACCGCCCGGTCGTACCTGCGGCTGACCACGAGCGGCATCTATGACGCCCAGATCACCAGCGCGAAGCTCAAGCTGTGGAACTACCACTCGTGGTCCTGCACGGCCTCACAATGGGAGGCCTGGCAGACGGACTACGTGGACGCCTCGGTGCGCTGGACCAACCAGCCGACCGCGCGGGTGAAGCTCGGCACGTCCACCGAGACCAAGGGCTACAGCTCCTCCTGCGCCGGAGGCTGGGTCTACGTGGACGTCACCAAGGCGCTGCAGTCGGCCGCTACCTCGCACTGGCCCACCACCAGCCTGATGCTGCGGGCGACGTCGGAGACGCTCGGCTCGTGGAAGCGGTTCTACTCGGCCGAGGGCCTGAACCCGCCGCTGGTCTCCATCACCTACAACACCCCGCCCAGTACGCCGACCGGCCTGGCCGTCGCGCCGTGCTACACGCTTTGCGGGACGGGTGCGCGTACCGCGTCGATCCGGCCGACCCTGTCGGCGAAGCTGGCCGACGCGAACACCACGCAGACCCTGCAGGCGGAGTTCGAGGTGCGGGACAAGGCCACCTCGGCCACCGTGGTCACCTCCGGGTTGCGCTCGGGTAGTCCCGCGTGGACGAACGGGGCCATCGCGTCCTGGCAGGTCTCGGCGGACCTGGCGAACAACACCACGTACCAGTGGCGGGTACGCGCCAAGGACCCGTACAGCTACAGCGCCTGGACGGCGTGGAGCGACGTAACGATCGACACCGACAAGCCGGGGGTGCCGTTCGTCTCGGCGGCGATCTACCTCAACGACGGCCAGCCGCACGGCGGCGCGGAGCAGCCGGACACATTTACCTTCACCCCGGCGTCCGGCACCACCGATCTGGCCGCGTTCGTCTACAAGCTTGACTACGAGTCCTCGGCGACCACCGTGGCGGCGACCGGCACCACGAAGGTGACAATTGCCCCGCGCGACGGGCGGCGGACGCTCACCGTGCAGGCCAAGGACGCGGCGGGTAACCTGTCGAACGCCAACAACTACGTGTTCGATGCCGGTAACGCGGCGCTCGTCCAGCCGCTGCCCGGGGCGAACGTGGTGCGGCGGACCAAGGTGCAGGTGACCACCCCGGTGGCGGGGTACACCAAGGCGTACTTCGAATACCGGCGCGGCCCTGGCGGGGCGGTCCTGCCGGTGCCCTCGGCGAACCTCACCAACGCGGTCGGCGCGCCGATCACCGCGACCGCGGCCAGCCCGGTGACGCTGTCCAGCCTCGGCGGGCACGCGGTCTGGAACGCCACCGACACCCTCGGCCTGGTTGGCGGGGTGGTCGAGCTGCGGGCGCAGATCTACACCAACACGTCCACGTCGTCGGTCTACACCACGCCCTGGGTCCGGATCACCGTGGACTCCTCCGGCGGCGGCGGCGAGTCCGAGCCGATCGGGCCGGGCGAGGTGAACCTGCTCACCGGTGACTTCTCGCTGGACGAGACCGACGTCAACGTGCTGGGCCTGAGCGTGTCGCGCACCTCGGCCTCCCGCGACGCGGGCGCCGGCTGGCAGCGGATGCCGGAGCGGCTCACCCCGAACCAGCAGCAGGTCTCCACCGACCTGACCGGCTTCACCGTGCCGAGCACCAGCTCGGCCGCCCGCTCCACCGCTTACGGCCAGGGCGAGACCACGCCGGTGGCCTCGCTCGAGATCACCCCGGTGACGACGACCAGCAACGACACGTACGTGGCGGTCGGAGGCGACAGCGGCGGGCTGCGGCTCGGCATGGAGGCCGGCAAGACGTACCGGATGACGGGCTGGATCTTCGTGCCGTCGAGCACCGGCCTGGCCCCTGGGCACGCCAGCCGTGGGCTGCGCATCGTCGGCCTCTACAAGGTCGGCGCGAACTACTCCGAGGTCGCCTCGCCGATGGCCGGCTTCACCGAGGGCTGGCAAGAGCTGTCGGTGGACATGACGGTGCCCGCCGGGGCCACCGAGGCGTTCTTCCGGCTCTACAACGGCATGCAGGGCGGATCCGGCAAGAAGGTCTACTGGGACAACCTTTCCGCCACCGAGCTGGTGGCCCCGTTCGGCCCCGCCTGGTCCGGCGGCGTCAGCAGCGGCGGCGACGAAGCCGACGTCGACTACACGACGCTGACCTTCCCGCAGCCGTCCGTGGCCCAGGTCAACACGGTCGACGGCGGCTGGATCACCTTCTCCAAGAACGCAGACGGCGTCTCGTACACCCCGGAGCCGGGGGCCGAGGGGCTGGTCCTGACGAAGTACAGCGCCACCGCCTACCGGCTCACCGATATCGAGGGCACGGTCAGCGAGTTCACCCAGCAGGGCGGGGTGTGGGCGCTCGACTCGTCGTGGACTCCGGACTCGTCGAGCACCACCCGCTACATCTACGACACCAGCGGCGGCCGGGCCCTGCTGAAAAAGGTGATCAACCCGATCGAGCCGGGCGTGGACGACGCGAACCGGTGTACCGGTAGTACCCCCGTACGCGGTTGCGAGGTGCTGGAGTACGTCTACGCCACCGGCACCACCCCCGGGCTCAGCCAGACCGTCTTCGGCGACTACACCGACCGGGTGTCGGCCGTCAAGCTGTGGAGCTGGGACTCGACGGCGTCCGCGGTCACCGCCGTGGAGGTTGCCCGGTACGCGTACGACAACCTGGGTCAGCTCCGCCAGGTCTGGGACCCGCGGACCAGCCCGGCGCTGAAGACGGCGTACGGCTACGACGCCGCCGGCCGGGTGAAGAGTACGACGCCCCCGGGCGAGCTGCCCTGGACGGCCGACTACGGCAACCCGGACGTCGACTCGGCGGCGCTGCGCTGGGACCTGGACGCAGTCTCGGGCACCACCGTCGCCGATTCCTCCGGTTCCGGCCGGACCGGCACCATGGCCTCCGGGGTGAGCTGGACCCAGGGCAACGATCCGAACAACCCGGCCGACCGCGCCGCGAACTTCACCGGCGTCAGCGGGCAGCAGATCTCGGTGGCCGGCACCGCCCTGTCCAACACCGCCTCCTACACGGTCTCTGCGTGGGTGCGGCTGACCGACAAGTCCATCAACCGGACCGTGGTGTCCAAGGACGGCGCGTACACCTCGGCGTTCCTGCTCAACTACGTGCAGACGGAAGACCGGTGGGCGTTCGGCCGGATCAGCTCGGACAGCAGCACGGGCACCCCGATCCGGGCCTACTCCGACACGGCGCCCGTGCTCGGGCAGTGGACCCACCTGGCCGGCGTCTACAACACCGCACTCGGGAAGATGACCTTGTACGTCAACGGGGTGGCCCAGTCCGCCCCCGCCGCGACCGGTGGCTGGGACGGCTCCGGCAACTACGCGATCGGCCGGTCCCTGTGGAACGCGCTGCCGACCAACGCGTGGGCGGGGGGCATCGACGACGTACGGATCTACGGCAAGGCGCTTACCGCCGCCCAGGTTGCCACCCTCGCCGGGGACGAGCACCCCGGACGACTGCTGCGGGTACGCCGCGCTGCGCTGAAGGCCGGCACGAAGAGCACCACCGACGGCGAGGTGGCCAGCAACGTCGTCTACGGCGTGCCGCTGACCAGGGCGGCCGGCGGCCCGTACGACCTCAGCGCCGCCGCGGCCGCGACCTGGGGCCAGATCGACGTGCCCACCGACGCGACCGCCGTGTTCGACCCGGAGGACAACCCCGGGCGTAACAACGCCACACCCTCCGCGCCCGGCCCGTCCGGATACCCCTATGCCACCGTGCACTACCTCAACGCCAACGGCCAGGAGGTGAACACCGCCAACCCCGGCGGGCACATCGACACCGAGGAGTACGACCGCTTCGGCAACGTGATCCGGACGCTCTCGGCCACCGACCGGGCGCTTGCGCTGGGCACGTTGCCGAACGCGGCGGCCTACCTCGACGAGCTGGGCCTCTCCGGCTCGGACACCGCGTCGCGGGCCCAGGCGCTGTCCACCGTGAACCGCTACAGCAGCGACGGGCTGACCCTGCTCGACACGCTCGGCCCCACCATGACGATGGTGACCGAGGACGGGCTGGCCGATCCGGACGGCCCCGGCCCGCTCACCGCGGTGCCCGCCGGGTCGACCGTCATCGGCCGCACGCACACCGTAAGCCGGTACGACGAGGGTAAGCCGGACGGGGCAAGCTACCACCTGCTCACCACGGAGATCGAGGGCGCGCAGGTGGTCGGCTACCCGGACGCCGACCAGCGCACCACCCGCTACGGGTACGACGCGCACCACGGCGGTGTGTCCGGGTGGACGCTGAAGAAGTACACGTCAATGACGGCCGACGCCGGATCCGGCGGCACCCCACTGACCGCGTACGGCGTCTTCGATTCCGCCGGGCGTGCCGCCTCCTCCTGGGGGCTGGGCTCCAGCGGCAGTGACGTCCGGGCCCGCGAGACGATCTACTACACCGCGGGCGCGAACCCGCGCGACGCCGCGTGCGGCAACCGGCCGGAGTGGGCCGGGCAGGCCTGCATCCACCAGCCCGTAGGCGCGGTCACCGGCCACGACCCGGCCCGGATGACCGGCACGTTGCCCCAGCGGAGGGTCACCCGCTACGACCGGTACGGCGAGGCGGCCGAGACCGTCGAGATGGTGGCCGGCAAGAGCCGGACGACCGTCACCACCTTCGACGCGGCGGGCCGCAGCACCGGGGTGAGCATCACCTCGACGGAGGGCACCGCGATCGAGGAGGTGACCACCACCTACGACCCGACGAACGGGACGATCGCCACGACCCGTACGGGCAACGCGACGATCACCCGGGAGTACGACCAGCTCGGCCGGCTGATGAAGTACACCGACGCCGCCGGGGCCAGCACCATCACCGAGTTCGACCGGTTCGACAAGCCGACGAAGGTCACCGACCCGACCGGCTGGATGACCTTCACCTACAACCGGGCCGCCGAGCCGCGGGGGCTGCTCACCAGCGTCACCGACAGCGTCGCGGGCACCTTCATGGGCAAGTACGCCCCAGACGGGCAACTGGTCGAGATGACCTATCCGGGCGGAGTCACCCGGCGTGACCGGCTCGACGCGAACCAGGAGCCGGTGGAACGCACCTACACCCGCGACTCCGACGCTATGGTGCTCTACTCCGAGTCCATCGTGGAGAACAGCGCCGGGAAGGTCGTCAACCACGACTACACCGGCGGTAGCAAGGTCTACTCCTACGACCGGCAGGGCCGGCTGAGCCGGGTCCAGCACGACTCGGCGATAGCCAACGGCTGCGTGACCCGCGCCTACACCTACGACAGCCGGACCAACCGGACCGACAAGCGCAGCTACGACCCGGCCGAGGGTGGCGAGTGCCAGGAGAGCACCGTCGCGGCACAGGAGGGGCACACCTACGACAGCGCCGACCGGATCACCGACGCGGGCTACACCTACGACGCCTTCGGTCGCATCACCGCCCTGCCGGGCGGGCTGACCAACACGTACTACGTCAACGACCTGGTCGCCGGCCAACAAATCGGCGACGCCAAGCAGACGTGGACCCTCGATCCCGCCCACCGCTTCCTCGGGGTGACCGGGCAGACGCTGGTGGACGACGCATGGGCGACGTCGACCTCCCGCCTCAACCACTACGCCGACGACTCCGACGAAGTGAGCTGGGTGGTCGAGGACACCGCGACGGGCGCGGTCACCCGCAACGTCTCCGGCCTGGACGACGACCTGGTGGCGACCACGTCCGGCGACGGCGACGTGATGCTGCACCTGACCAACCTGCACGGCGACGTCGCCGTAACAGTCGACCGGGACCTCACCGAGCCGCAGGTGTACGACTACGACGAGTTCGGGGTGCCGGCCGAAGGCCAGGCCAGCCAGCGCTACGGCTGGCTGGGCGGCAAGCAACGCTCCGGTGACACGCTGGGCGGGCTGATCCTGATGGGGGTACGCCTCTACAGCCCGGTGCTGGGTCACTTCCTACAGGTCGACCCGGTCGACGGCGGCAGCGCCGGCCCGTACGACTACTGCTCCGCGGACCCGGTCAACTGCACCGACCTGGACGGCAAGTCCCTGTGGGGCAGGATCAAGAGCGGGTTCAAGAAGACCGTAAGGTTCGTCCGGAAGAACCCGGCGTTCGTCTGCGCGACGATTTCCATGTTCACCCCGCCGCCGTTCAACGTCGTGTTCGGCGCCGCCGCAATCGGCTTCTCCGCCTACTCCGCGTACAAGAACGCCAGGCGCGGCCGGTACTGGGCCGCCGCCTTCGACGTCGTCGGGGCGATTCCCGGCGGAGGTAGTGTGTTCCGCGGCGTCGGCGCGATGCGCAAGGCGGCGCAGGCCCGCAAGATCGCGAAGGGAATCCGCAAGGCGAAGGGTTTCCGCGGCGCCAAGAAGGCAAAACGGAAGATCATCAAAGCCCGGAACAAGAAGATTCACCAGCAGAAGCACCTGCAACGCAAGGAGAAGTGGTGGGGCAGGTTGGACAAGCGGGTCGCCTGGCGGGCCGCCGGTCTCTACACCGCCTGCGGCTACCACAGGGGCTGCAGCCGGCGGAGCCGGTGGATCAGATAGCTGGCGGGTAGGTGGTGGACCTGGGTGCCTCGGTGACCAGGGCGCTGGCCGGCCTGCTGGCCAGCGCCCTGCCCGGCGACGGACAGACCCGGCAGGAGCGGCAGGCGGAGCTGCTGGCCGAGGCGACGTCGCCCGTCGAGGACTTCATCGACCTGACCCTGCGCCACATGGTGCGCGGGGCGGCCTGGCTGCTGCTCGGCTGCCTGGCCTTCCCGGTCGCCATCGCACTGGGGGTGGCGACGCGGGCGGTCACCGGGCAATGGGCCGGCCCGGTACCGTTCGCCGGCGCGTTCGCCGTCGCCTTTTGCCTGGTGCTGGCGCTGGTGCACTTCCTCAAGGGAAGCGTCACGCACTATCTACCCGAGCGGTGGTGGGGCCGGGCGTGGCGGCCGGTGCTGCTCGACCAGCTACCCGATCTGATCGTCGCCGCGGCCGTCGCGGCCGCGCTCTCGCTGTCAGTCACCCGGTAGCAGAACCCGGACAGCCGGCGGCAGGCGCTCGGCGTCATCGGCACCGGGGCTGACCGGGACCGCTGGGCCGCCAGGCAGCGGCCCAGCGGAACTACCCGCGACCCGGTCCGACTCCCCGGTGTGGACGCCGTCCACACCGGGGAGAGGTCGTGATCGGTCGCGGTAGCGTCTCTCCTCGGCGCAAGGTGCAAGACGCATGCGGACGGAGTCGGCGGTGCGGCCGAAGGGAGGCGACGAGAGGTGGCGGGGCACGACGAGTCGTACCTTGGGTGGGCGGGGGTCGCTGTCACCGTTCTGGTCGGGGCGTTCGTTCCAGGGCAGGCGGCGGCGAGCCCGTCCCCTTCCACCCCGCCCACCGGGTCACGGGGAACGCCCGTGTGCCAGGTGCGGGACGACCGGTTGACCGAGATTTCGGGGATGGCCGCCACCGAGACCGGCTTCGTCGTGGTCAACGACAGCGCGGACGAGGAGCCGCGTCGCAGGATCTTCTTTCTTGACGCCGACTGTGCGGTGGTGCGCACCGTGCGCTACCCGACGCGGCCGAGAGACACCGAGGACCTGGCTGTCGACGCCCAGGGAGCGCTCTGGGTCGCGGACATCGGTGACAACAATCGCTCCCGGCAAACCGTCGCGTTGTGGAAACTGCCGCCGGGCGGCCGCCGGCCCGTGCTGCACCGCATGACGTACCCGGACGGCCCGCATGACGCCGAAGCACTCCTCATGGCCGGCGACGGCCGGCCGATCATCGTGACGAAGCAGGGCGGCGCCGCTGGCCTGTACGCCCCCACCGGCGACCTGAAGCCGGGCCTGACGGTGCCCCTGGAACGGGTCGGACAGGTGAGTCTGCCAGGCACCACGACCAGCAACCCGTTCTCTTTTCTCGGCCGAGCCGTGGTCACCGGCGCCGCCATGGCACCGGATGGGGGTCGGGTGGTGCTGCGCACCTACGCCGACGCGTTCGAATTCGACGTCGTCAACGGCGACGTGATCACGGCCCTGACCCGCGGGACACCGCGGATCACGCCGCTGCCCGACGAACCTCAGGGCGAGTCGATCACCTACAGCCGTGACGGACGCTTCCTGCTCACGGTTTCCGAGACCGCCGATCAACCGCCGGGCACGAAACCCACGATCCTGCGTTATCCCGTGCCGGCGGTCGCCCCGGCGAGCCAACCTCCGACCACGGGCGCTCCCACCGCCGCTGCCGCAGGCGGGCCACGCGCGGAGCGGGAAAGGACCTCGTTACTCGGTGTGGTGGGAGTTGTCGGCCTGGGGCTGTTCATCGCGGGCCTGCTTGGCATGGCGCGGTCACGCCGAAATGGTCAGCGATAGCAACGTCGAGGACGGCGACCTGACACGGGACGTCTCGGCCGAAACAGTGCCCGAGAAGCTGATCTTTAAGTCTTGAAGTCGTCCACTACCTTGAGTCCCGGGGTGGTAGGCGTGACTCTCGTTCGTGGACCGGCCGCCGTTGCGACACGTCTTCCAGGCGTCCGGCGGCGCCTTCGTCGCACGCCTGGGCGGCTGGCGCTCGCCACCGCCGTACTCGTCGTGCTCGGGCTCGCGACGGGCGTGGCCGGCGCGGTCGGCGTACGCCAGCGGATCGACCTCCTCGACGGTGCCACCGCCCGCAGCGGTGACCTGACGGTTGCCGTGCAGCGGCTCTACCGTGCGCTGTCCGACGCCGACGCCACCGCGGCGGGCGCCTTCCTCGCCGGCGGCGTCGAGCCCGCAGCCCTACGCGAGCGCTACCAGTCCGACATCGCCGATGCGGCCGCGGCGCTGGCCGTGGTGTCCGCGGGGCGCGCCGGCGGCGACCGGGGTGATGCCGCGGTCGCCCGGATCACCACCGAGTTGCCGGTCTACACGGGACTCGTCGAGACGGCCCGCGTGTACAACCGGCAGGGGGTGCCGATCGGTGGCGCCTACCTGCGCGAGGCGTCGGGTCTGATGCGCGAGCGCCTGCTGCCCGCGGTCCAGGAAGTTTATGAAGCGACCTCTCGGGAGCTCGACGACGCGCGCGACCGGGCTGCCTCGTTTCCGTGGTTCGCGGTGCTGCTCGGGCTGCTGACGATCGCCGCGCTCGTGGCGGTGCAGCGCTATCTGGCTCGGCTCACCAACCGGTTGTTCAACCTCGGGTTGGTGGCCGCCACCGCTGCGGCGGCCGTCCTGATCCTGTGGCTCGGGGTGTCGGCGGTGCTGGCCGGCGGGCGGCTCGACGCGAGCCGTGAGCAGGGCTCGAAACCGGTCGCGCAGTTGGTCGGGGTACGCGTCGCGGCGTTGCAGGCACGCGCCGACGAGGCGCACACGCTGATCGCCCGCGGTAACGGCGCGAGGTTCGAGGAGGACTACGCCCGGGCCATGGAGAGCGTGACCGGGCATGGACTGGCGACCATCTCGGACCCGGACCCGACCACCAGGAGCGCGGTGGGGGCGGCGACGGGCGAGGCGCAGAAGTGGCTCGCGGCCCACCGGGACCTCCGGGCGCTCGACGACGCCGGACAGTACGCCCAGGCGGTTGCCGCAGCCGTCGGTACCGGCCCGGAGTCGACGGCCAGCATCTTCAACCAGCTCGACGAGCACCTGGCGTCCGCCATCGAACACCACGGGCAGCGGTTCGACCGGGACGTGGGCCGGGCCGCCGGGGCGCTCGCCGGTGCGGACCTCGGCGTCGCCGTGCTGGCGGCGCTGCTGATCGTCGGCGCGGCGCTCGGTATCCAGCGGCGATTGGCGGAATACCGATGAGACGACATGCCCTCGCGTTGCTGACCGTCCTCTGCCTGGCCGGCTGCACGGCGAGCCGGCCGCTGCCCGACGCGCGGGTCGACGCGGCCGCGCCCCGCCCGGTCGGCGCGCAGGACCCGGCGGCCATCCCGAGCGCGGCGGCGGCCGCTCCCGCGTCGTGTGATCCGCGCGCCAGCCTCCGGCCGTCCGGCGCGCTGCCCGCGCCGGGGCGGATGCCGGCCGGCTCGACGATGGCGCAGATCGCCGCGCGGGGACGGCTCGTCGTCGGCGTCGACCAGAACAACTACCGCTTCGGATACCGCGACCCGGGTACCGGGGACCTGGTGGGCTTCGAGATCGACCTGGCGCACGACATCGCCCGAGCGATCTTCGGCGACCCCAACAAGGTGCTGTTCCGGGCGGTCACCACCGCCGAACGGGAGCAGGCGGTCCAGTCGGGCGCCGTCGACATCGTCATCCGCAGCATGACGATGACCTGCGACCGGTGGCAGCGGGTGTCGTTCTCCACCGAATACGTCAGTGCCGGCCAGGCCATCCTGGTCGCCAAGGGATCACCGATCAAGAACCTCCAGGGTCTTGCCGGCAAGAAGGTCTGCGCGGCCACCGGCAGCACGTCGATCCGGAACATCGTGGCCAAGGCCCCGCAGGCGCTGCCGGTGTCGGCGGCCGACGCGCTGGACTGCCTGGTGATGCTGCAGCAGAACCAGGTCGACGCGGTCTCCACCGACGACACGATCCTGGCCGGCTTCGCGGCACAGGACCCGGGCACCACGGTCCTGCCCGACCGGTTCACCGAAGAGCCGTACGGCATGGCGATGAAGAAGGAGTCACCCGACCTGGTGCGGTTCGTCAACGCGGTGCTCGAGCGGCTGCGCGCGGACGGTACCTGGGTCCGGCTCTACAACAAGTGGCTCACCGCGCTGGGCAGCACTCCGCAGCCACCGGCCGCCCGCTACCGGGACTGACCGTGACCGCACCGGCACCGATGAGCCGTAACCAGGTCGACGCCGCCATCGTCGGGCTCGTCGCGGCGCACGACCGCATCTCCGCCGCCATGTACGCGCTGGACGCCCACCCCGGCCTCGTCGTGCTCCGCGGCGACGACCTGCGAGGCAAGACGCGCCGGGTCGCCACCGAGACGCTCCCGCGGCTGGACGTCCTGTGGTCGCAGTTCGCCGCGCTCGGGTCCGTGCTGGACCGGGTGAAGACGGTACGCGGGACGCGGTCGAAGCCCGGCGACGACGAGCTGTCCGAACTGACCTTGCTGCTGCGCGGTCCCGTCCTGCCGCTCGCGCCCGACGGCATGGTGGTCGACGACCCGCTGGCCGGCCCGCCGCCGAACTGGGTGACCGCGATGGGGCTGGCCCAGGAACTGGAGCGGGGCAGCGCCGAGGTCACCGGGACCCTGGACGGCGTCCAGTCGGCGTACGCACAGGCCGCCAGCCGGTTCGAGCCGCTGACCAAGGCGCTCGACCGGGTCCGGACGGCCGCCGAGGCGTTGGGCTATGCCGCCACGGGAGCCGAGGTGGAGCGTCTCGACGCACGCCTCGCCGAGGCGACCTTCGACGCGATGTGCGACCTGTTGGAAACAGCTGGACCACCGCCGGCGCTGGCCGCCGAGATCGACGCCCTCGCTACCCGGCTGGCCGACCTGAGCCGGCTGCGCGACGCCTACCCCGATCGGGTGCGGCGGCTGCGCGCGGCCGTGGACGAGGTGGCCGAGATGGAGGCCGAGACCGGCCGGGCGTACGCCGTCGCGGCCGCGAAGATCGCCGACCCCGGCCTGCCGCCGGCACCCGACACGGTCCCGGCGCTGCGGGCGCACCTGGCGCAGCTAGACCAACTGCATCGCGAGCAGCGCTGGCCCCGGCTCGCCGACGAGCTGACCACTGTCGAGCGATCGGTGGCACAGGCGCGGGAGCGCGCGACGCAGCTGCGCGAGGCGGCCGAAGGGCTGCTCCAGCGGCGAGCCGAGTTGCGCGGCCGGCTCGACGCCTATCGCGCGCGAGCCGGGCGACTCGGCCTCGCCGAGCACGCCGCACTCGCCCAGCTGCACCGGGCCGCACAGGACCTGCTCTACACCAGCCCCTGTGACTTGCCGGCGGCCACCCGGGCCACGGTCGCCTACCAGCGATACCTCTACGAGCTCACCGAGAGGGGGCACCCATGAGGTGTGTCCGGTCCGGATGTACCGGCTCCTACGGCGCCGAGGGCTACTGCGACGAGTGCGGGCGCCGAGCGCCGGCGCGTACCGCGGTGGCGGCGTCGGGCGCCAGCGTGGCGACCGCCGCGGCCACCCTGCCCTCCGTCGCGACGGTCAGCGCCGGCTCGGTGCGGACCGGATCCGGGCGCAGCCGGCCCTCGGCGCGCGGCGGACTCGGCGCCGGGCTGGTCGACGTCCCGCGGGTGCCGCTGCGCGACCCGGCGACGGCAGTCATGAGCGACCCGAAGGTGGCCGAGGCGCGGCGTTTCTGCACCCAGTGCGACGCGAAGGTGGGCCGCGAACGGGACGGCCAGCCGGGCCGGGCCGAGGGTTTCTGCCCCCACTGCGGCCACCCGTTCTCGTTCCTGCCGCGGCTGCGCGCCGGCGACCTGATCAACGACCGGTACGAGGTGCTCGGCGCGCTCGCATACGGGGGGCTGGGCTGGATCTACCTCGCCCGGGACCGCAATGTGAGCGACTCGGTCAGCGACCGCTGGGTCGTCCTCAAAGGGTTGATCAACACCGGCGACGCCGACGCCATGGCGGCAGCGGTGACCGAGCGACGCTTCCTGGTCGAGATCGACCATCCCAACATTGTCAAGATCCACGATTTTGTGCAGCACCCCGATCCGAAGACGGGCGAGCTGGTCGGCTACATCGTCATGGAGTACGTCGGCGGCCAGTCGCTGCGGGACATGCTGATGGCCCGCCGCGCCGAGGGCGCGCGGGTCCTACCGCTGCCGGAGGTGATCGCGTACGGGATCGAGATCCTGCCCGCGTTGGGATACCTGCACGACCGCGGCCTGATCTTCTGCGACTTCAAGCCGGACAACGTCATCCACGCCGAGGAGCAGCTGAAGCTCATCGACCTGGGCGGCGTCCGGCGGGCCGACGACGACATCAGCGCGATCTACGGCACGCCCGGATACCAGGCACCGGAGATGGCCACCGTGGGCCCTTCGGTCACCTCCGACCTCTACACCGTCGGGCGGTCGCTCGCCGTGCTCAGCTTCGAGTTTCGCGAGTTCTCCAGCACCTACGCCGCCCGGCTGCCCGACCAGGCGCAAGTGCCGCTGCTGGCCGAGGAGGAGTCGTACCACCGGCTGCTGCGCCGGGCCACGCACCGGGAGCCGGCCCGGCGATTCCAGTCCGCGGCCGAGATGAGCGAGCAACTGCTCGGCGTGCTCCGGGAGGTGGTGTCGGCCGTCGACGGCGTGCCCCGGCCGACCCTGTCCCGGAGGTTCACCCCGGAGCGGCGGGCGTTCGGCACCGGCGCCGGCGAAATCGGCGACCCGGTGGTCGCCGACCTCCGCCCGGCGAGCGTCGCCGCCGCGCTGCCGCTGCCGCAGGTCGACGTCCTCGATCCCGGCGCCGGCTTCCTGGCCACGTTTAACGTCACCGACCCGGACGAGGTGATCCAGCAGCTGACCTCCGGCCCGGTGCGGAGTGCCGAGGTGACGCTCCGACTGATCCGGGCCCGCATCGAGCAGGGCGACCTCGCCGGCGCGCACACCGGCCTCGACGAGTTGGCGGCGGCCGACCCGTTCGACTGGCGGATCGACTGGTACCGCGGCCTCGCCGCACTGACCGGGAACAACCCGGGTGAGGCGAGAATCGCGTTCGACGCGGTCTACGACGAACTGCCGGGCGAGCCGGCCGCCCGGCTGGCGCTCGCCGCCACGATGGAGTGCACCGGCGACCCGACCGCGGCCGAGCGGCTGTACGACCGGGTATGGCGGGTCGACCACGGCTACCTCAGCGCGGCCTTCGGGCTGGCCCGGATCCGGCTGGCCGCCGACGACCGAGCCGGCGCGCTGGCCGTACTCGACCAGGTGGCGGACAGCTCCAGCCTGCACGTCAGCGCCCAGGTGGCCGCCGTGCGCGCCAACCTGCACGCCACGGCGCACCACCCGATCGAGCCCGACGACCTGCTGCACGCGTCCGTCCGGCTGGAACGGCTCAGCCTCGACGTCGAGCGCCGCGCCCGACTGGCCGCCGAGGTGCTGGAGGCGGCCCTTGCCTGGATCACCGCGGCCCGGTCGCCCGGGCACCGCCCGCCGTCCGGCGTCCGGGTGCTCGGCCACGAGCTGACCGAGCGAGGGCTGCGCTTCGGGTTGGAGAAGGCGTACCGGGCGATGGCGCAGCTGGCCCGCGACACCGACACCCGCATCGCACTCGTCGACCGGGCCAACACGGTCCGGCCCAGGACGCTGGTATGAACGCCTGCCCCGACCACGGCCCACCGAGCGAGCCGGAGCACCGGTTCTGCGAGGTGTGCGGGCGCAACCTGATGACCGGCGAGCCGGCACCACTCTCGGTGGCCACCACCTGGCTGTCGTCGCGAGCCACCGACCCGGCCTGCGCCGGCTGCGGCACCGCCTACGCAGGCGACGAGGACTACTGCGACCACTGCGGACGACGACGGCCCGTCGGGCGCGATCACGCCGAGCTGGACCTGGGCACCGTCGCCGGCGTAACCGATCGTGGCCGGCGCCGACACCGCAACGAGGACGCGATCGCGGTCGGCCGGACCGGCGGCATCAACGCCGCCGTCGTATGCGACGGGGTGTCCACCTCAACCCACCCGGACACCGCGGCGTACGCCGCCGCCGAGGCCGGCCTCGCCGCACTCCTGGCGGCGCTGGCCCACGGCACCGACCCGACCAAGGCCACCATCGAAGGCGCGCGGGCGGCCGCGTCGGCGGCGCGCGCCGCCGCCGGCCCGGACGCCGGGGACTCGCCGCCGAGCTGCACGTACGTCTCCGGAATCGCCACCGCCGACACAGTGACCGTTGGCTGGATCGGCGACAGCCGGGCGTACTGGCTGGGACCGGACCCCGCCTGCCTCACCGTCGACGACTCGGTGGCCGGCCAACTCGCCGCCGGCCTTCCGGTCCCGCCGTCCCTCGACGCCGACCCCGAATCCCGGGCCCTCATCCGCTGGCTCGGCGCCGACACGGACGACACGGAGGCACAGGTCGTCTCGCTGCGACCGGCCGGCCCCGGACGGCTGCTGCTCTGCTCCGACGGACTGCACAACTACCTGTCCGACCCGTCCGCCCTGGCAGCGGCATCCTCCGGCCCACCGATCGAGGCCGCGCGTCACCTCACGACCATCGCGCTGAACGGCGGAGGCCACGACAACATCGGCGTCGCCGTACTCTCCTACCCACCCGCAGGAGGATCTGCATCATGACCGCCCAGTTCTCCGCCGAGGTCGACCAGAACGAATATCTGCCCGAAGGCGGGCGGGTCGTCGACGCCATCATCACCGTGACCGCTCGGGGCGACGACCTGCGCGCGGCGGCCGCACCCAGCGCGGCGGAGGTCATCATGGTCGACGTCTCCGGATCGATGGGGATGCCGGCCAAGAAGATCGCCGAGGCGAAGAAGGCCACCAGCATCGCCATCGACACCCTCCGGGACGGGGTCGCGTTCGCCGTCGTCGCCGGCACCACGGCAGCGCACATGGTCTATCCGCCCGACGCCCGGATGTTCCCGGCGTCCGCGCAGACCAAGGCCGAGGCGAAGGCCGCCGTCGCACGACTGCGAGCCGACGGCGGTACGGCCATGGGCCGCTGGCTGGACCTCGCGAACTACCTGTTCGCCGGGGTGCAGGCCGAGGTGAAGCACGCGATCCTGCTCACCGACGGGCAGAACCAGCACGAAAGCCCGCAGGACTTCCAGCGTGTGTTGAACGCCTGCGAGGGCAGGTTCGTCTGCGACAGCCGCGGCGTCGGCGACGACTGGGTGGCGCGCGAGCTGCGCCTGATCGCCTCCACCCTGCTGGGCACCGCCGACGGCCTGGAGGACCCGGCCGAACTCCCGGCCGCCTTCCAGACCATGACGGAAGGCGCGATGGGCAAGTCGGTCGCCGACGTGTCGCTGCGGGTGTGGACCCCGGCCGGCGCCACCATCCGGTTCGTCAAACAGGTGTATCCGCAGGTGGAGGACCTTACCGGCCGGCGAGCAGAGGTGAGCGGCCGGATCGGCGACTACCCGACCGGGGCGTGGGGCGCGGAGAGCCGCGACTACCACGTCTCCGTCGAGGTCGAGCCGGACGTGGTTGGCGAGGAAATGCTGGCGGCGCGGGTCAGCCTGGTCAGCGGGGGCCAGTTGCTCACCGAGAAGCTGGTCCTGGCCCGGTGGACCGACGACACCGCGCTCTCCACGAAGATCAACCCGCAGGTGGCGCACTACACCGGCCAGGCGGAACTGGCCGCGGTCATCCAGGAAGGCCTCAAGGCGCGCGACACGGGCGATGTGGAAACCGCCACCGCGAAGCTCGGTCGGGCCGTTCAACTGGCCGCGGCGTCCGGTCACGAAGGCACCGCCAAGCTGCTCGCCCGCGTCGTGGACGTGGTCGACGCACCCACCGGCACCATACGACTCAAGAAGCAGGTCGCCGGCGTCGACGCGGAGATAACCAACGTGCGGTCCGTCAAGACCGTGCGGGTGAAGAAGCAGGAGGGCTGATGGCGGCCTGCCCCAAGGGACACGAGTCCGACACCCTGGACTACTGCGATGTCTGCGGAACCCGGATGGGTGAGGGCACCGCACCATCGGTAGCGGCGCCCGCCGCGCCCCCGCCGACTCCGGCGCCCCCGGCCGCAGCGCCGCCCCCGGCCGTCCCGCCCGCCGCCAGGCCATGCCCCGTGTGCGGTGCGCCCCAGACCGGGCGCTTCTGTGAGGAAGACGGGTACGACTTCCTCCTCTCTCCCCCCGTGAACACCCCGGCCGCGGTGTCCCCCGCCGCCCCGGCACCACCCGCCGCCGCCCCGGCACCACCCGCCGCCGGGCCGGCGCCATCCGAGCTGGTGCCCTCCGAGCCGGCGTCTCGACGGTGGACGGTCGCCGTGCACCCGGACTCGGCATACTTCGAGGTCGTCAGGGCGATGGGCGGCGAAGACGCCGGTGCGATGGCGTTCCCGCAGTTCGCGCCCGAGCGGCAGTTCGTGTTGACCGGCCAGCAGATGGTGATCGGGCGGCGCAGCCGGTCGCGCGGCATCAATCCGGACATCGACCTGGCCGGCCCGCCCGAAGATCCTGGCGTGTCCCATCTGCACGCGCTCCTGGTCGCCCAACAGGACGGCTGGGCGGTGGTCGACCTGGAGTCGGCCAACGGCACCTACCTCAACGACCCGTCATCGAACCCGATCGACCCCAACGTCCCGGTACCCCTCAAGGACGGCGACACGATCTACCTGGGTGCCTGGACCGCCCTGACCATCCACGTCCCGTGAGACAACCGGTGACCACGCCGTCTCGCATCCTCGTCTACGGCGTGTACGGCGCCGGCAAGTCCACCCTCGCCGCGCACCTGGCCGAGCGCCTCAAGCTGCCCTGGTATCCGGTCGACGACCTGCTCTGGCAGCCCGGCTGGGTCGAGGTGCCGGTCGCGCTGCAGCGGCGCCGGATCGAGGAGATCTGCCGGCGGGACCGGTGGATCCTCGACGGGGCGTACCACGGGTGGCGGGACGTGCCGCTGGCTCGCGCCGACCTGGTGGTCGGCCTGGACTACCCGCGCTGGTGCTCGTTCGGGCGGCTGCTGCGTCGCACCGCACAGCGGCTGGTGACGGGGGAGGAGATCTGCAACGGCAACCGCGAATCGCTGGGCAGCGTGCTGTCGCGCGACTCGATTCTGGTGTGGCACGTCACCGCGTTCGGCCGGGCCCGACGGCGGATGCGGGTCTGGCAGGCGGATCCGTCCGCTCCGCCGGTGCTGTTGTTCCGCTCCCCGGCGGCCCTGGACCGGTGGCTGGCCCGCCTGTCAGGCGGGTGAGTAGGTCGGGATGTCGGCGGGCCGATCAGATCGGGCAGCCCCGCCGGCGTGCTCCGCCGGTTGTCAGGCGATCTCGGCAAGCCGCGTTGGGACCTGTTGCTCGGCCAGTTGCTGCGCGAATTCCACCGGATGGCGGTCGGGCATCGTCTGCACCTCGGTCACGCCGAGCGCCGCGTACTCGGCCACCTCGGCGACGAACGCGTCGACGTCGGCCAGGGGCGGCCGCATGACCAGCACGGTCTTCTCGATGTCGTCGTAGTCCCGTCCTTCGGCGGCACAGTGCTCCCGCAGTACGTCGAGCTTGTGCGCGACCTCGGCGGGGCTACTGCCGAACAGGTTGCAAGCTTCGGCGTAGCGGGCCACCAGCCGCAAAGTCTTCTTCTCGCCGCCGCCGCCGATCATGACCGGCGGATGCGGCCGGCTGATCGGCGCCGGCACGCTCAGCGTCTCGGCCAGTTGGTAGTGCTTGCCATCGAACCGGCCATTGTCGTCGCTCCACATCTGCAGGCAGATCCGCAACGTCTCCTCAAGTCGTTCGAAGCGCTCGCCGACCGGTACGACCGGTACGCCGAGGCCCCGCTGCTCGCGCTCGTACCAGGATGCGCCGATGCCAAGCCGGGCCCGCCCACGGGAGAGCACGTCGAGAGTGGTGACGATCTTGGCGAGCAACCCGGGGTAGCGGTACATGACCCCGGTGACGAGGACACCGAGCGTCATCCGTTCGGTCTTCGCGGCCACGTACCCGAGCGTCGTGTAGGCCTCGAGCATCGGCTCCTCCGCCGACGTCCGGAACTCCATCTGGAAGTAGTGGTCCATGACCGTGAACGCGGACACGCCGGCCTGCTCCGCGATCCGGGCGGTCTCCGCCAGGGTCGGGGCCATCTTCGACGGGTCGGTGGGCGTAGTGAAGTTCCAGTAGTGCAGGCCAAGCTTCATGGCCCAGTCCCTCCAGCTCCGTGGGCGGTTTTCATCCATCATGCCGGTTGGGCGGCTTTTGCTCTGCTCATCCCGCGATGGGAAGCGGTGGGACGCCACTCGGCTCCGCAGGGCAGGCTCAAATATCTCTCAATTCCCATACGTAAGGTTCTATGCGGCACTGCCATCGCCCTACGTTCAGCTCACTTGACGGAACACGGCGACATGCCTCCGCGAGAGGAGCCTCATGGCACCCACTCCGCCTACCGACGCTGACCTGAATGTCTTGATCCGGGCTCGGCTGGCCGCTCTCGGTATCGACCTCGACCAACTTCCACCGGGCAACACCCCCGACCCGGAGACCGGATCGCCCGGGCGGGATTCCGTTCTCGCCTCGCTGCGCTCATTCCTCCGGGGCACCGTGGCGACACTGGCCGCATACGAGTTGCCCGCCACCGGCGCCACGGATCCCGATGAGAGGAAGGCGTTGTCGCAGCAACGGGTTCCGGTCCTGTATCCCTCGAACAGCACGGAATGGCGGAAGGCATGAGCGTCGAACCACTCGACCGTTCGGTCGACCGCCGGGCATTCCTGGCCCGCGCCGCCGCGCTGGCCGTCGCCTCCGGCGCGGGCGCAGCCGTCGCCGCACCGCCCATGGCGGTGGCGAGTAGTTCACTGTTCGTGAGCCCGGGAGCGGGGAACAAGAACCGGGCGCTGGACCGGCCCAACGCCTACACCAGGCCCCGGCCGGAGGCGGTCGCTGATCCGACCGAGTTGACCATCGCCGAGGCGGCCTGGCTCATCCGGGCCGACAAACTCACTCCGGAGCAGTTGGTCGAGGCGTACCTGGCGCGGATCTCCGCGTACGACGGCATCTATCAGGCCTTCAATCTGGTGCTCGCCGATGCGGCAGTCGCGGCGGCACGCGAGGCCGCCCGCGGGCCCCGGCACGGCGCGCTGTACGGCATTCCGGTGGTGGTGAAGGACAACTACTACACTGAAGGCATCCTCACCACCGCGAACTCGTTCCTGTTCGAGGACTTCGTGCCGCCGTATGACGCGACCGCGGTGGCCCGGCTCAAGGCAGGCGGCGCGATCGTCCTCGGCAAGACGCAGATGGGTCCGCTGGCAACCACCCGTGCCACCACCCCGGCCGGTGTGATCACCACGGTGAACGCGTGGACGCCGACCAACCGCAACACCGACCCCGGCGGATCGTCCACCGGCACCGCCACCGCGGTGGCCGGCCGCATGGCAACCTCCGGCATCGGCACCCAGACCGGTGGCTCGATCACCGCCCCGTCGAACGCCCAGAACCTGACCGGGCTCAAGCCGACCATGGGCCGCGTCTCGGCGGCCGGCATCATCCCGCTCACCTACACCCGCGACCACCCGGGCCCACTGGCTCGCGATGCCAAGGATGCCGCCATCATGTTGACGGCGATGGCCGGCGAGGACCCGGCGGACCCGCGCAGTCAGGGGCTGCCCGACGTACCCGAGCTCATCGACGCGGCCACCCCGGTGTACCGGAAGAGCCGGGTCGAGCTGCGCTGGAACACCAGGATCGGCGTGTTGCCGGGCTTCGCCAGCGGCACCTCGGCCACTGCAGTGGCCCGCCAGGCGTACCTGGCCCAGCTTGCCGCGATTCCCGGCGTCACGCTGGTGGACGTGTCCCTGCCAGACGAGTGGAGCCTGCTGACCGGCGGCACGTTCAACAATGTTCGCCTGCCCGAGCGTAGCGAGCCGTTCATGCCGTACCTGCGCACAGATCTGCGTGGCTTCGGAGTGTCGGTGACCAGTTGGCTGCAGGGAGCACTGCTGGGCGGCAACGAGTTCCTCACCGGCCAGCGGGCCAAGCTGCTGCTGATGGAACGGGTGCTGAACGAACTGTTCGACGCGTGCGACGTCGTGGTGCAGACCGATCCGGTGCCGTTCGACATCCTGGGCCTGCCGGAGATCGCCTTCCCGATCGGGTCTACCGCCGCCGGCGTGCCGATCGGCACCATCCTCGGTGGCCTGCCGTACGCCGAGGACCGGCTGTTGTCGGTGGTGGCCGCGTACCAGGCGATGACGGACTGGCATCTGCGGCGGCCCGCCGATCCGCCCGCCGCGGCCAGGGCGCGCTCGGAGTCTCCTGCCGAGGTGCCCAGGTTGACGGCCGAGCAGGTGGCCGAGCTGACGCAGTGACGGGCGCGGGGGGTGGGAGGATTCCCGCCCTCCGCGCTCTCCTGGTGAGCCACCTGTTGCGCTTGGTCGCGACTGCCCGGCCCGCGGCGACATCTCGGTCCGCCATCGTAATGTTATCGTTAACGTCGCGGGTAGCGACCGGGCGACCACTGTCTCCCCCGGCGCCGCTCGTGTTGTCGACGTTTCCGCTGGCCAGCTGGCTGAGGCGAGGGTGCCGGCAGCAGTGCGGGGTCGGGCTCAAAGGTCGTTGTTCGCGCCGATTGAGGGGCGTATGACGACCTTGCGGAGAAACGAGGATGATGAGCCTCAAATGGTGAAGGAGCCGTCGGAAGTGAGCGTGGCAAGGGGCCGGCGACTGCCGGTCATGGGGGACGTCGCGCGCTTGGCGGGCGTGTCGCACATGACCGTGTCTCGCGTCCTGAACGAGCCCGAGTCGGTGCGCCCGAAGACCCGCGAGCGGGTCCTGCTGGCCATCGAGCAGCTCGGCTACCGGCGTAACAGCGCCGCGCGGAGCCTGGTCACTCGGCGTTCCCAGACGCTGGGCGTCGTGTGCTTCGACACCACGCTCTATGGTCCGGCTTCCATGCTCAACGGCATCGAGCACGCCACCGAGGCCGCGGGATACGCGGTGAGCGTGGCGAGCCTGCGTCGGCCCACCGCTGAGGCGGCGACCCAGGCCGTCCAGCGCCTGGTCGACCAGTCGGTGGACGGGCTCGTCCTGATCGCACCGCAGGCCGCCGAGGCGATGGCGTTCGTCCGCGCGTTGCCGACCGACGTTCCGGTCGTCGCCGTGGAGAACGCGTTGCCGAAAGTGACCAGCGTGTCGGTAGACCAGGTCCTGGGCGCCCGCATGCTTACGGAGCACCTGCTCTCCCTGGGCCATGAAACCGTTCACCACGTGCGGGGGCCTTCGGACTGGAGCGAGGCGAACGGGCGCGTCGACGGCTGGTTGGCCGCACTCGAGGAGCACGGGCGGACGGTGCCTCGGGAGCTCGTCGGTGACTGGAGCGCCAAGTCCGGGTACGTCGCCGGCCAGAAGCTGGCCGGGGATCGGCGGGTCACCGCGGTGTTCGCGGCCAACGACTCGATGGCCTTGGGCGTGCTGCGGGCGCTGCACGAAGCGGGGGTGCGGGTGCCGGAGGACGTCAGTGTGGTGGGCTTTGACGACATCCCCGAAGCGGCGTTCATGACGCCGCCGCTGACCACCGCGAGCCAGCCGTTCCGGGATGTCGGGCGCCGCAGCATCGAGATCCTGTTGAGCGAGATCGAGGGGGGCGAGGAGCGCGGCGGCTCGTCGGTCATTCCCCCGGAGCTGGTCATTCGCAACAGCACGTCCAACCCTCGCGGGTAGGGCCCCCGGTCCACCGCCGGCAACCTGATCGAAACATTCTCTTCTTCGAGTCTTGACGTCTTTGAAGTTAACGCTAACATCTGGGTGACTCCGCTAACCCCCACACGTCGCGATCCCGCACGTACCAAGTTGGAGGCACCCGATGTTGCCGCGTTCCGTTATCGCTCACTCCTCCGGCTACGTGGTGGGTGTCGACTTCGGCACGTTGTCCGGCAGGGCTGTCGTGGTCCGCGTCCGCGACGGTGCGGTGGTCGGCTCCGCGGTCCACGAGTACGCGCACGGCGTCATGGACGAGACCCTGGCCGCCACCGGTGAGCGGCTGCCACCCGACTGGGCACTCCAGGTTCCGGCGGATTACCTCGACGTGCTGCGCCACGCGGTGCCCGAGGCGGTCGAAGCGGCCGGCATCGCCCCCGACGAGGTCATCGGCATCGGCACGGACTTCACGTCCTGCACCGTGCTGCCCACATTGGCGGACGGCACGCCGCTGTGCGAGTTGCCCGAGCTGACGGGCCGGCCGCACGCGTACGTCAAGCTCTGGAAGCACCACGCCGCGCAGCGCCACGCCGACCGGATCAACCAGCTGGCCCACGAGCGCGGTGAGCCCTGGATCAGCCGTTACGGCGGCCGGATCTCCTCCGAGTGGGAGTTCGCCAAGGGCCTCCAGCTGCTGGAGGAGGACCCCGAGGTCTACGCACGCACCGACCGTTGGGTCGAGGCCGCCGACTGGATCGTCTGGCAGTTGACCGGCACGTACGTCCGCAACGCCTGCGCGACCGGCTACAAGGCGATCTACCAGGACGGCCGCTACCCCTCCGAAGACTTCCTCGCGGCGCTGCACCCGGGCTTCACCGACTTCGTGCCCCGCAAGCTCGCCGGCCCGATCGCGGCGCTCGGCACCCGCGCCGGCGCCCTGACGCCCGCGGCCGCGGCGCTGACCGGTCTCCCGGCGGGCATCGCGGTCTGCGCCGGAAACGTCGACGCCCACGTCACCGCTCCCGCGACCGGCGCCGTCGAGCCCGGCCAGCTCGTCGCCATCATGGGCACCTCCACCTGTCATGTGGTCAGCTCCGAGGTGCTCACCGAGGTGCCCGGCATCTGCGGGGTGGTCGACGGCGGAATCGTCGACGGGCTCTGGGGTTACGAGGCCGGCCAGAGCGGCGTCGGTGACATCTTCGCCTGGTTCGCCGAGCGGAACACTCCGCCGGCCTACGTCGACGAGGCAGGAGCCCGAGGCATCTCGGTCCACGACCTTCTGACCGAGAAGGCGGCCCTGCAACCGGTCGGCGCGCACGGCCTGGTCGCGCTCGACTGGCACAGCGGGAACCGGTCCGTCCTGGTCGACCACGAGCTCTCCGGTCTCGTCGTCGGGCTGACTCTGGCGACCCGCCCCGAGGACATCTACCGGGCGCTGCTGGAGGCGACCGCATTCGGCACCCGCGCCATCGTCGACGCCCTGCGCGCGGGACGCGTGCCGGTGACCGAGCTCGTCGTCGCGGGGGGCCTGGTCAAGAACCGGTTCCTGATGCAGCTCTACAGCGACGTGACCAGGCTGCCGCTCAGCATCGTGGGCTCCGCGCACGCGCCCGCGGTCGGCTCGGCGATCCACGCCGCGGTCGCCGCCGGCGCGTACCCGAACGTGCGCGCTGCCGCAGCGGCGATGGGCCGGCGCGACGTCGCGGTCTATGAACCTGACGAGAAGCGTGCCGCGGCCTACGACGCGTTGTACGCGCAGTACCTGAGGCTGCACGACTACTTCGGCCGCGGCGGCAACGACGTGATGCACGAGCTGCGCCGAATCCGACGGGAGGCGGAGACACGATGACGACGTACGAGACGACGCTCACCGAAACGGTGCGAGCGATCCGGGAAACGGTTGCCGCGCTTCACGCGCAGCTGACCGCCTACCGCCTCGTGGCATGGACAGCCGGCAACGTGTCCGGCCGGGTGCCGGGCTACGACCTGATGGTCATCAAGCCGAGCGGCGTGGACTACGCCGACCTGACGGCGGATTCGATGGTGGTCTGCGATCTGGACGGCAACCTCGTCGAGGGCGACTTCAATCCGTCGAGCGACACCGCGGCCCACGCGTACGTCTACCGGCACCGGCCGGACGTCGGCGGCGTCGTCCACACGCACTCGACGTACGCCTCGGCGTGGGCAGCTCGCGCAGAACCCATCCCGTGTGTGCTCACCGCCATGGCCGACGAGTTCGGCGGCGACATCCCGGTCGGACCGTTCGCCATGATCGGTGACGACTCCATCGGCCGGGGCATCGTGGAGACGCTCTCCGGGCACCGCTCGCCCGCCGTGCTCATGCGCAACCACGGCGTGTTCACGATCGGAGCGACGCCCCGCGACGCGGTGAAGGCAGCGGTCATGTGCGAGGACGTCGCGCGGACCGTCCATATCGCTCGGCAGCTCGGTACGCCACGGGCGATCGACCCCGTCGACGTGGACCGGCTCTACGCGCGCTACCAGAAGGTGTACGGCCAGCCTGGCCGGTCCGATGGAACGGAGTGACATTCGTGCCGACAGTAGATGATCCAGGGGAGATCTGGTTCCTGACGGGGAGCCAGGCGCTGTACGGCGAGAGCGTGCTCGAACAGGTCGCGGCGCAGTCCCGCGAGGTGTGCCAGACGCTTGCCGGCGGCCTGCGGGCCGCCCCTCGACTGGTGTGGAAGCCGGTGCTGACCACCGCCGACGCGATCCGTCGAACCTGCCTGGACGCCACCGCGGACGACGCCGTGGTCGGCGTCATCGCCTGGATGCACACGTTCTCACCGGCCAAGGCATGGATCGCCGGCCTGTCCGCTCTCGGCAAGCCGCTGCTGCACCTGCACACCCAGGCCAACCGGTCGCTGCCCTGGGCCGAGCTGGACATGGACTTCATGAACCTCAACCAGGCCGCGCACGGCGACCGCGAGTTCGGGTACGTGCAGTCGCGACTCGGGGTGGCCCGCAAGACCATCGCGGGTTTCGCCGGCGATCCGGCGGTGGCGGACCGGGTCAGCGCCTGGGCTCGCGCGGCGACCGGTTGGCGGGCGGCCCGGTCACTCCGGATGGCCCGTTTCGGCGACAACATGCGTGACGTCGCGGTCACCGAGGGTGACAAGGTTGGCGCCCAGGCGACCCTGGGCATCTCGGTCAACGCCTACGGGGTGAACGCGCTGGTCGCGGCCGTCGACGAGGCGGGCGACGGTGACGTGGACAAGCTCGTCGCCGAGTACGAGGAGCGCTACGACGTGGCGTCCGAGCTGCGCCGCGGTGGCGAGCGGCACGAGTCCCTGCGCTACGGCGCCCGGATCGAACTCGGCCTCCGCCAGTTCCTCGAGACCGGCGGCTTTGACGCCTTCACGACGAACTTCGAGGACCTGGGCGGCCTGCGGCAGCTCCCCGGCCTCGCCGTGCAGCGTCTGATGGCCGACGGCTACGGGTTCGGCGGCGAGGGTGACTGGAAGACAGCAGCGCTGCTGCGAATCCTGAAGGTGGTGGCCGGAGACGAGCCCGGCGGCACCTCGTTCATGGAGGACTACACCTACCACTGGGGGCCCGGCGAGCCGAAGATCCTTGGCGCGCACATGCTCGAGGTGTGCCCAAGCATCGCCGGCGGCCGGCCGAGCCTGCAGATCCACCCGTTGTCGATCGGAGACCGTGAGGACCCCGTTCGCCTGGTCTTCACCGCCGCGCCCGGCCCTGGTCTCGTGGTCGGCCTCGCCGATCTGGGCGGCCGGCTCCGGCTCACCGCCAATGAGATCGACCTCGTGGAGCCGGATGAACCGCTGCCGCGGCTGCCCGTCGCCCGCGCGGTATGGAAGCCCCGTCCCAGCCTCGCCACGTCGGCCGAGTGCTGGCTGCTCGCTGGCGGGCCGCACCACACCGTGCTCAGCACCGCGGTCGGCCGGGAGGCACTCGCCGACTTCGCCGACATGGCCGGTGTCGAACTGCTCATGATCGACTCCGCGACCGACCCACGGTCGTTCGCCGATCGTATCCGCTGGAACAGCACCTACTACCGCATCACACAGCGACCGTAAGCCACGCCTCGTGGAGAACGCGAACAACCACCGGCGCGGACCTCACCGAACGATGAGCCTAAGGAGAAGGATATGAGACGAACCTCGCGCAGTCGCGTTGGCCTGCGCTCGCTGGCCGGAGTCCTCGTGGCGGCGCTGGCCCTCGGCGCGGCAGCGTGCGGCAAGGACGACTCGAAGGGACCGGCAGCGGTGCAAGCCGGCCCCGACGGCACCGATGACGGCAGTGAGCTGACGCTCTGGACCCGCGCACCGCTCGAGAAGCAGGCGAAGCTCCTCGTCGAGGCCTACAACTCCAGCCACAAGAACCAGGTCAAGCTGACCGTTGTGCCCAACGACGACTACGTGGCGAAGGTCGGCGCGGCAGCGGGCTCGGGCGGGCTTCCCGACCTCTTCGCCGCGGACATCGTCTACGTGCCGAACTGGGTGCAGCAGGGACTGTTCCAGGACCTCAGCTCGAACATCAACGGCCTCGGCTTCAAGGACTCCATCAACAAGGGGCACCTCGCGGCCGGCACGCGCGACGGCAAGGAGTACGTACTGCCGTTCGTGCTGGACCTGTCGATGCTGTTCTGGAACAAGCAGCTGTTCAAGGACGCCGGCCTGGACCCGGAGAAGGCGCCGGCGTCGCTGGAGGAGTACGCCGACGCGGCCAAGAAGATCCAGGCGTTGAAGAAGGACGGCGTCTACGGCACGGCGACCGGTCTGAACTGCGGCGGGTGCCTGGTCTTCACCTGGTTCCCCACCATCTGGGCCAGCGACGGTGAGGTGCTGAGCGAGGACGGCGCCAAGTCCAAGCTCGGCGACGACACCGCCCAGAAGGTCTACAGCACCTGGCGCGACCTGTGGAAGTCCGGTGCCGTGCTGCCGTCCTCGAAGGACGAGGCGGGCCCCACCTGGACGGCCGGGTTCACCCAGGGCAAGGTCGGCCTGATGTTCTACCCGGCGACGCTGCTCTCCTCGACGCCGTTCGATGTCGGGGTTTCCGGCATCCCCGGCCCGAACGGGGGCGCTTCCACCTTCGTCGGCGGGGACGGCATCGGTGTCTCGAAGGACTCGAAGAAGGCCGCGCAGGCCTGGAACTTCCTGAACTGGATGATGTCCGAGGACGCCCAGGTGGAGGTGCTCGCGAAGGACAAGGACGTGGTTTCGCGCTCCGACCTCGCGAACAACAAGTACGCCGCCCAGGACCCGCGGCTGGTCACCATCAACGAGGTGGCCGGCAAGGGAGACACCCCGGTCGCGTTGAACTTCCAGCAGGCGTTCAACGCGCCGAACAGCCCGTGGCTGACCCTCGTGCGCAACCAGGTGCTGGGTGACGGCGGCAATCTCCAGAAGGACAACGACGAGATCTCTGCCGTGCTCGGGCAGTAGCCGTCCGCCGGAGGGTGTGCCGTGCGACGGCCCGGCACACCCTCGCGGCACGACACCGACCCGGGACGCGGCAACGATCCGCCCGCCGGCCAACGAACGAGAGGTTCCCATGAGAGTCAACGCACCCCCATCCGGTGCGGCGATTCGACGCGTCGCCCGCGGCCGCAGCAGCCGTCGAGCCTTGCTCGGCTGGTTCTACGCAACTCCGACCGCGGTCTTCGTGGCGGCGCTGTTCGCTGTTCCGCTGCTGCTCGTGATCCGGATGTCGGCGTCGAGATGGCCGCTGCTGTCTGGCGACCAGGGAATCAACTTTCCCGACAACTTCGTGAAGGCGGTGAATCACCGGTTCTTCACCTCGTCGGTGGTGTTCACCGTCAAGTACACGGTGCTCGCGACCGTGTTGTTGCTGCTGCTCGGGTTGGGTCTGGCCCTGCTCGTGCAGGAGTCGAGCCGATGGAACAACCTGGTTCGCGCGTCGTTCCTGGTGCCCAGCGCGCTCGGGTTGGCCTCCGCGTCGCTGCTGTTCTACGTGCTCTACTCGCCGTACGCCAGCCCGGTGGCACCCGTGATGGAGCGCTGGGATTTCACCTTCCTCGGTTCACCGAACGCGGCGCTCTTCTCGACGCTCTTCCTCATCGTCTGGCGCTACGCCGGCTTCTACATGGTGCTCATGCTGGTCGGCCTGCAGGGAATCTCGGCGGACGTGTACGAGGCCGCCCGGATGGACGGCGCCAGTCGTTGGCAGACTTTCTGGAAGGTCACCCTGCCGCTCCTGCGCCCGACGCTGGCGCTGACCACCGTGCTCTGCGTGACCGGCTCCCTGCTCGCCTTCGAGCAGTTCTACATCCTCACCAAGGGTGGCCCGGACAACAGCACGATCTCCGTGGTTCAGCTCATCTACTCGGTGGCGTTCCAGGGCCAGAACGACCTCGGTGTGGCAGCGGCCATCTCCATCATCGTGCTGGTGGCCCTGGTCATCATCAACGCGCTGCAGATGCGCGCCTTCCGGTCCGAGGAGAGTTGACGCGATGCCCACCGGTTCCCCGTCCACCTCCACCACAGTCAGCGAACGGCCGCTGACGCCCCCCGCGGCCCCTGCCGCACCTGTCAGTTCGGGTGGTGCCACCATCGCCGGCATCGCTCTGCGGACCCCCTACTGGGTACTGACCGGCGCGTTGGCCTTGATCTTCCTGTTCCCGCTCGTCTGGACTGCCGTCGCCTCGGTCGCGCCGCAGGCCGGTACGAACCAGACGCACGGGTGGGGGTTCGGCAACTACGAGACGTTGACCCACTACCAGGCCGGCGTCTGGCGCTACCTCGCCAACTCGGCGCTCGTGTCGGGGCTCACGGTCGCCCTGACGCTGCTGATCTCCCTGCTCGGGGGCTACGCGTTCGCGCGGTTCCGCTTCCCTGGCAAGAACGTGCTGTTCCTGGTCACGCTGGCCATCCTGATGGTCCCGTACGCGACGTTGCTGATCCCGCTGTACGTGCTGCTCAACGAGGTAGGCCTGCAGAACTCCCTCGTCGGCGTGGCCCTCGTGCTGACGGTGTTCCAGCTGCCGTTCTCCACCTTCCTGATGCGTATCTCCTTCGAGGCGGTGCCGCGGGAACTCGACGAGGCCGCGCTGGTCGACGGATGCTCGTCCTTCGGCGCGCTCTGGCGGGTACTCGTGCCGGCGGTGAAGCCGGGCATGATCACCGTCGGGCTCTTCGCGTTCCTTGCCGCGTGGAACGACTTCATGGCGCCGCTGATCCTCATCAACGACTCCGAGCGGATGACCCTGCCCCTCGCCGTGTCCAACCTCCGCGGCCAGGTCCAGGGAGTCGTCGACTACGGCGCGACCGAGGCGGGCGTCGTCGTCCTCGCGCTTCCGTGCATGGTCCTGTTCCTGCTGCTTCAACGACACTACGTGCGCGGCTTCATGTCCGGCGCCCTGAAAGGATGACCATGATCGGCACCGTACCCCCGGCTGCACCCGTCATGGCGAGCCGCGGCCGGCTTCGGCCGCTGGGATTGGGTGAAGTCCGGATCACGGGCGGATTCTGGGCCGAGCGCCAGTCGGTCAACGCCGCGGCGACCCTCGAGCACATCCAGCACTGGCTCGAGCGAGAAGGCTGGATTCGCAACTTCGACCTTGCTGCCGAGAAGGGCGACCTGCCCCGCGAGCGCCGCGGACGCGAGTTCTCCGACTCGGAGGTCTACAAGTTCCTCGAGGCGATGGCGTGGGAGATCGGCCGGACGGGCGACGCGGGCCTGGAGTCGCGGTTCCGAGCCGTCGTCCGACGGGTGGCCGACGCGCAGGAGCCCGACGGTTACCTCAACACCAAGTTCGGCCGCTCGGGCCAGGCATCCCGCTGGTCCGACCTCGAATGGGGCCATGAGCTCTACTGCCTCGGTCACCTCCTGCAAGCGGCGGTCGCCCGCGCCCGGACCCGTCCGGACGCCGCTGACGGGCTGCTCGCCGTCGCCCGCCGCGCCGCCGACAACGCCTGCGAAACGTTCGGACCGGACGGCATCGACAGCGTCTGCGGGCACCCGGAGATCGAGACCGCGCTCGTGGAGTTCGCCCGGGTCACCGGTGATGACCGTTACCTCACCCAGGCCGCTCTCTTCGTCGAGCGGCGGGGTCATGGCCGGCTCAGCGACGTGGAATGGGGCCGGGAGTACTTCCAGGACGAGATCCCCGTGCGCGAGGCGACGGTGCTGCGCGGGCACGCGGTCAGGGCGAACTACCTCTCGGCCGGCGCCGTCGACGTCGCCGTCGAGACGGACGACGCCGGCCTGCTGGCGGCCGTGCGCCGACAGTGGAAGAACACCGTGGCGCGGCGCACGTACATCACCGGCGGGCAGGGCTCGCGCCACCAGGACGAGGCGTTCGGCGACGACTGGGTGTTGCCCCCCGACCGCGCGTACTCCGAGACCTGCGCCGGCGTCGGCTCGGTGATGCTCGCGTGGCGGCTACTGCTCGCCTCCGGCGACCCCGGGTATGCCGACCTCATCGAGCGGACGCTCTTCAACGTGGTGTCGACCTCGCCCTCGGCCGACGGCCGAAGCTTCTTCTACACCAACACCCTGCACCGCCGTGAGCTCGGCACCATCCCCGACGCCGACCAGCCCAGCATTCGCGCCGCGGCCTCGCTGCGGGCGCCGTGGTTCGAGGTGTCCTGCTGCCCGACCAACGTGGCACGGACGATGGCCAGCCTGGCGGCGTACGTCGCCACGGCGGACGACGAGGGCCTCCAGCTCCACCAGTACCTGCCCGGCACCGTCGCGCACCGCCTCGCCGACGGACGTGACCTGCTCGTCACCGTCGCGACGGACTACCCCCACGACGGCCAGGTCCGGGTGCGGGTCGACAGCGACGACGACCGCCCCTGGTCGCTGTCGTTGCGGGTGCCCGGCTGGGCGGTCGAGGGTGCGACGCTGGCCGTCGACGGAAGCACCCGACCGGTCGGCCCGGGCGTCGTCACCGAGCGACGGACGTGGCGACGCGGCGACGAGGTCGTCCTGCACCTGCCGATGGCGCCCCGGTTCACCTACCCAGATGCTCGCATCGACGCGGTCCGTGGCTGCGTCGCGGTGGAGCGCGGCCCGCTCGTGCTGGCCCTGGAGTCTGTGGACGTCGCCGGCGTCGAGACCGTCGACGGGCTCCGCGTCGACACCAGCGCGCCGCCTCGCCTGGTCGACGGCAGGGCCGTCGTGCGCTGCCGTCGGGTGCGGGTTCAGGACCACGACTGGCCCTACCGGGCCGGCGGGGCCGAGTCGGCGCCCGGGACGGGGGAGGAGTTCGACGAGGTGGCGCTGGTGGAGTACCACGCGTGGGCCAACCGCGGACCCTCGACGATGCGTGTCTGGCTGCCCACGGTCTGACCGGCAGAAGTGAGCGCTAACGGCCCTGGCGTCGTTGGCGCGACCGGGCGGAGAAGAAAGGGCCAGGCCGAGGATTGACGGCACATATGTTAGCGCTCACACTCACCGAAACCAGCCAAGGAGGTAATTCGTCATGAGTAGACGCGTGAGGAGGACGCCCGTCTGGGCGGCCTTGGCCGCGCTGGTCGCGGGAGGGGTCGTCGGCCTGCCGTCCCCGGCCCACGCCGCCGGCCCGATCCTGCCCGGCAACGAGGGCGACGTGGGGGTCTACACCAACGGGCAGAGCCACGTCATGGAGATCGGCGACCCGGCCTACACCAACGTCAGCGAGGTCGCCGCGCAGCTCAAGCCCGGGGTGCCGTTCACCGCGGCGAACATGCACCAGTCGATCTTCGAGAAGGACCTCGCCGCCGGCGGCACGGACTACTACCTCGACCGGATTCTGGGCGTCCGTGGCACGCTCGGGTCGGCGGTGCTGATGACCCGGGGCCGCTCCCTCTACATGCGTGGCGCGAGCACCAACAACTTCACCACCATGGGCTTTGCCGGCAGCACGTACGTCGGCGGCCCCAACAACCTCGGCAACCTGTACACGGTCACCGTGCCGAATCAGACCGTCACCGAGGTCAGCGCGAACCGGTTCAACGCGCCGAGCCACGCCAAGGGCCGCTACACGATCGGCACCACCGGGGTCATCGCCGACCTGACCAAGTTCATCACCTACGACAACGTCGCCGTCACCGCCATCGACTTCAGCAACCCCGGCGACTCGCCGACGACGTTCACCGTCCGCGCCGCCTCGCCGCTGGCCACCCAGGCCGGCAAGGGCGCGGGCGAGCTCACCGGCACCCGCACCATCACCAGCGGTGCCAACAACGGCCTCATCGACACCCCGTGGAACAGCGTCACCACCGACCTCACCGGTGCCGGCTTCACCCGCAACGGCACCAACCTCGACCGTGAGATCACCGTGCCGGCCGGCGGCTCGGTGTCGCTGTCGGTCGTCGGCGCCGTCTCCTCGGCCACGCTGCCCAAGACGGTCGAGAGCTACCAGGAGTACGCCGCGATGCCGGCGGCCCAGGCCGTGCGCACCGGTATCACCGAGTTCAACCGCCGCTGGGCTCAGGACGTCCCCTACATCAACGTCCCCGACCCGGCGCTCGAGAAGGCCATCGTCTACCGCTGGTGGGGCGAGCGCTACAACAACCTCGACGCCAACGCGTCCGGCTACGTCTACCAGTACCCCACCACAGTCGAGGGGTCGAACCTCTACCAGAACGCCATCGCGCTGACCCAGCCGATGCACCTGCAGGACACCAAGTGGCTGCGTACGCCCTACCTGCCGTACGGCCAGATCCTCAACATCGGTGAGCTCTCCGGCTCCTCCGCCTTCCTGGACAGCCCCGGGCACACCAGCTGGAACAACCACTACTCGCAGTACATCGGCACCGCCGGCCTCGAGGCCTACAACGTGCACGGCGGCGGCAAGGAGATCGCGCGCAAGTTCGGCCAGTACTTCGAGGGCGACGGCGTCGGCCAGCTCGAACACTACGACGGCAACAAGAACAAGCTCATCGCCTACGACACCAACTACATGCCGGGCAACGACGCCGACGCCATCTCCTTCGGCTTCCCGAAGTCGAACGCCAGTGCGCCCGGCGCGCGCACGATCGAACGCCCCGAGTCGGCGTACGTGTGGGGCGCGCTCGACGCCGCCCGGCAGCTCTACCAGATCTCCGGCGCCGACCAGGCCAAGGTCGACGAGATGGCGACCGCCGCCGACGGCACCCGCGACGCGATCCTCAGCCAGCTGTGGAGCCCCGACATGCGGATGTTCCTGGCCGGAACGTCGTACGGAGCCACCAGCGCGGCCAGCTCCAACGGCCGGGCCAACCCGCTGCCCGCGTCGGCCCGCAACCTGATCCCGGCCAAGGAGTCAAACCTCTACGACGTCTACGCCGAGAACCTCATCCCGTTCGACCAGTGGCAGAAGTACGTCGACGGGTACCGCTTCCTGACCTACGGCGACAACTTCCCGATCTTCCCGTTCTACACCGCCAACCAGTACGACCGGGCGGCCTACGGGATCGGCGGCTCCAACAACTTCTCCAACATCAACTTCACGGTGCAGTACCGCGGCGTGCGCTCGGCACTGCGCCACTACGACCCGCAGCAGAAGTACATCACCCCGGCGTACGCCAAGCGGCTGCTGGACTGGATGGCCTGGAGCATCTACCCGAATGGCGACGCGCGCGTCGCGAACCAGGCGGAGTACTACTCCAACTGGAACCCGACCACGAAGACCTACAACCGCAACAACCCGAACCACGTGATGCTCGGGAACATGAACTACATCTTCGTCGAGGACATGGCCGGCCTCCAGGCGCGCTCCGACGACAAGATCGAGCTGTCGCCGATCAAGTTCGGCTACGACCACTTCATGGCCAACAACCTGCGCTACCACGGGCACGACGTCACGGTCGTCTGGGACCCCAACGGCAGCGAGTACGGCCTGGGCGCCGGCTACAGCCTGTTCCTGGACGGCGAGAAGAAGGTCAGCACCGACAAGCTCGGCAAGCTCACCTACGACCCGAACACCAACCAGATCAACGCCGAGGACGGGCTGACCGTCACCTTCAAGGCGGGCAGCGGGACCAACTTCCCGAGCGCGGTGAACACCACCATCAAGGACGACCGCGTCGTCGCGTACCTCAAGACGGCGGGCATCGACCTCACCCAGAACGCGCCGAACCTGGCGGCGGGCGCCACGCTCAGCTCGTCGTACACCCAGCAGGGCACCCGGCCGACCCCGTGGCGGCAGTTCCACACGCCCGGCTGGAGCACCACCTCGATGAACTACACCCCCGGCGCGATCAAGGAGACCGAGCGGCCGGTGTCGCTGGCCGCCGTGACCGACGGCAGCACCGCCAACGAACCGTACTGGGGCAACTACGGCACCACCGAGAAGAACGGTTACGTCGAGCTCGACCTGGGGTCAGCCAAATCCTTCGACAACGTGAAGGCGTTCTTCGTCAGCGACCGTCAGGCCAGCGGCTACCGCGAACCCGCGCGCTGGTGGGTCCAGGTGCCCGACGGCAAGGGCGGCTGGAAGGAGGTGCCGGACCAGTTCAAGAACCCGACCGTCCCGTCGGCCAAGTTCAACGAGGCGCTCTTCAAGACCGTGACGTCGAACAAGCTGCGCATCGCGTTCACGAACAGCCCGAGCCTCTACACGGCCATCTCCGAGATCCAGGTGTTCAACTCGGGCCGTGAGATTCCGCCGGTGTCCAACCAGGCGCCCGTCGTCACCGCCACCCGCGACAGCTCGGCGGACGGCAACCTCTCCACCAGGCTGGTCGGTACGGCGTCCGACGACGGCATCCCCTACGACAACGAGCTCACCTTCGGCTGGGAGACGGTTTCGGCGCCGCAGGGCGCGGGTGTCATCTTCTCCGACCCCAAGGCGCTGGCGACTCGGGTGACCGGCACCGTCCCCGGTGACTACGTGTTCCGGTTCTTCGCCGACGACGGCGCGAAGCGGTCGGAGGCGACCGTGGCGGCGACGCTCACCAAGCGGGCGGTTTCCGCGGAGTTCGGCTCCTCTGCGACGATCACCACCAGCGGTACCGCGTCGTGGGAGAACCACCAGCGGGTCAACGACCCGGGCACCCCGAGCAGCTCGAACCCGGGCGCCGGCAACGGCTGGGGCAGCTGGGGCCAGCAGCAGAACGGCACCAGCGTCGCGCAGGCGGCGTGGATCCAGTACGCCTGGACCTCGCCGATGCGGTTGTCGTCGACCGACATCTACTGGTACGACGACAACGGCGGCACCCGCCGGCCCAACGCCACGACCTACGCCATCGAGACCTCCTCGGACGGCACCACCTGGACGCCGGTCACCCTCACCAAGGGGTCGACGTACGCGGGCGGTCTGGCCACCAACGCCTACAACCACTTCGATTTCGAACCGATCACGACCAGCCGACTGCGTATCCGCATCTGGGGCGTCCAGGGCACCGGCGCGGGCACGGGCGTGCTGCGCTGGCGCGCCAACGGCGAGACCGTCGACTCGGTGCGCTCGCCGGTGCTGATCCGGACCGGCGTGGGCGAGGTGCCGACCCTGCCGAGCACGCTCGACGCGGTCTACGCCAGCGGCGCCCGCGGCACGGTCGGGTTCAAGTGGCAGCAGATCACGCCGGAGATGGTCGCGGAGCCCAACGTCGACCCGTTCGTGGTCTACGGCACGAACGACGGCTACGGCCTGATCGCCGAGGCCCGCGTCTACGTACGGCCCGAGATGTCCCAGGGTGGCATCTCGATCCAGGGTGCCGAGACGTTCGAGCAGGCCGTGGAGGTGGGCGAACTGCCTTACCTGCCGAACAAGGTGGAGGTTTCCTACAACGACGGCTCCCGGGACAACCAGGCCATCGGCGTCGACTGGAAGTTCGACGAGAACATCGTCAAGACCCCCGGTCGCTACACCGTCGTCGGTGACCTGATCCTGCCCGACTACGTCAGCGAGGCTGGCACCACGCAGACCACGCTGACTCTCACCGTGGGCAAGGACACGGTGGCGCCGACGACGACCCTGACCTGGTCTCCGGCGAAGCCGAACGGCGACAACGGGTGGTACACGACGGCCCCGTCGTTCACGCTCGACGCGAAGGACGCGTTCGGCGTGGCCGGCACGCAGTACCGGCTCGACGGCGGTGACTGGACGACCTACGGGGACGCGCCGGTCGTCGTCGACCAGCAGGGCACCCACCGGGTGGAGTTCCGTTCGACCGACACGAGCGGCAACGCCGAGGAACCGAAGGCGGCCACGGTCAAGGTCGACACGGTCGCGCCGCGGGCGGAGTTCTCCGCCACGGTGGGCATCGTGTACTTCGGTTCGGTTCCGTCTGCCCCCACGTGCACCGCGACCGACGCCACCTCTGGCCCGGCGGGATGCGTTGTCAGCGGCTACCGTACCGATGTCGGCACGCACACCATCACCGCGACGGCGACCGACGCCGCGGGCAACGTGGGCACCGCCACCCAGACGTACACCGTGCTGCCGTGGACGCTGAAGGGCTTCTACAGCCCGCTCGACATGGGCGGGGTGCTCAACACCGTCAAGGGCGGCAGCACCGTGCCGATGAAGTTCCAGGTCTTCTCGGGTGACACCGAGTTGACCGACCCGGCGCTGGTCACGATGGACGTCAAGCAGGTCACGTGCGCCGCCGACGCACCGACGGCCGAAATCGAGACGCTCGCCAGCGGTGCCACCTCACTGAAGTACGTGGACGGCCAGCTCCAGTACAACTGGAAGACGCCTGCCACCCCCGGTACCTGCTACGCGGTCACCGCCACCACACGTGACGGGTCCGCCCTCACCGCGCTGTTCAAGCTCCGGTGACCGGGAACTGACGCACGCGGAGGGGCTGTTTCGGCAGCCCCTCCGCTGCCTGTTTGCCTCCTCGACCCATCAGTGCCGAAGCATTGACAATCGTGATGTGAGCGGTAACACTCAGAGGTCAGGCCTGCCTGGCTCATCAGTAGGTGTACTCAAGGCGCAACGTTGAGCGCGCTCACATTGCCGGGCGGCCCGGAGTGCTGGAAGACCAGCCACCAAGGCCGCGGCGTCCGGACACCACTGCGTCTGTCCCGCCTGGCGGTTCTCGGTGATTCCCTCGTCAGCGGGCCCGGCTACGGGCCGAATCCAGGGGAGTGAGAAGTGGGCAAGCAGTTCTCCCGACGAAATCTGCTCCGGCTGGGCGTGTTGACCTCCACCGCCCCCGCCGCGATGACCATCACCTCGACCATGGGCATGTCGGCCGCCGCCGCCGCCGACGGCGACCGCGCCGCGACCGGGCAAGGTCCCGGGCAGCCCGGCCGCCCCATCGCCAAGCCGTTCGACCTCGACCAGGTGGCCCTGCACGAGGGGATCTTCCAGCAGAAGCGCGATCGGATGCTCAACTACGCCAGGAACTACCCGGGCACCGGCAACGTCCTCGATGGACCGGACCGGATGCTGCATCTGTTCCGGGCCAATGCCGGCCTGCCTGCGCCCGGCACCTGGCCGGGTGGCTGGGACACCCCCAACCACCTGCTGCGCGGGCACTTCACCGGGCACTACATGACGCTGCTGTCCCAGTCCTACGCCGCCACCGGCGAGGAGGTCTTCCTCGACAAGCTTGACTACCTGGTCGAGGAGCTGGGCAAGTGCCAGCGGGCGCTCGACGGGCGGGAGGTCGGCCGGGTCACGGGCCGCTCCGGCAAGGCCGTACGGCTCAGCGACCCGCATCCGAACCAGTACGTGCTGCTGCCCGCAGGGCTCCTCAACGGCGTCACCGACGTGACGATCGCGGTCTGGCTCAAGCTCGCCACCACCCAGACCAACGCCAAGATCTTCAACTTCGGCACCGGTTCGAGCGCGTACCTGTCGCTGTCCCCATGGGTATCGGCCAGCATGGGCCCGCGCTTCGCGATCACCACCGGCGGCAGCGGCAACGAGCAGCGCATCGACGGCGCGAGCAACTCGGTCCCGGTCGGCGAGTGGGCACACGTGGCGGTCACGATCTCCACCGCGGACGGCACCGGCCGGCTCTACGTCAACGGGACTCAGGTCGGCGCGAACACCATCCAGTTGACCCCGGCCAACCTGGGCTCGACCACCAACAACTGGATCGGGCGGCCGCAGAGCACCAGCGACCCGTACCTCAACGCCACGGTGGACGACTTCCGGATCTACCACCGCGCCCTGACCGCGGCCGAGGTGCACGCACTCGCCACCGCGGACCCGGCACCGGAGCCGACCGACCTCGTGTCCTGGTACCGCTTCGAGGAGGAGGGCGAGAAGGCCCTCGACCACTCGGGCAACGGCCGCGACGCCACCATCATCGGCACGAGCTACCGCGGCTTCCTCGCCGCCTTCCCGGAGGGCCAGTTCAGCCGCCTCGAACCACCGACCCTGCGGGAGAACAGCGGCGCCAACGCGGTCTGGGCACCGTGGTACACCTGCCACAAGATCATGAGGGGGCTGCTCAACGCCTACCACCTGACCGGCAACGAGGAGGCGCTGGACATCGTCTTCCGGATGGGTGACTGGGTCCACCAGCGGCTCAGCCGGTACAGCCAGGCCGAGCTGGATCGGATGTGGAACATCTACAGCGCCGGCGAAGCCGGCTCGATGAACGAGGTCATGGCCGAACTCTCGGCGCTCGCCCCGGATGACGAAGGAAAGGCCCGGTACCTTCAGGCCGCGAAGGCGTTCACCTTCACCACGATGTTCAACGCCTCGCTCGCTGAACGCGACGAGTTGAACGGGCGGCACGCCAACCAGTACATGGCGCCGAACATCGGCTACCTGCGGCTCTTCGAGCAGACCGGCATCGAGGACTACCACACCGCCGCCAAGAACTTCTGGGCGATGGTCGTCCCGCACCGCACCTGCAGCAACGGCGGCGCCGGCCGCAGCGAACACTTCGGCGTACGAGGTGTGATCACCTCCGGGTTCACCTCGTCCTCGGACCCGCGGCACGCCGAAACCTGCTGCGCCTACAATATGCTCCGGCTGACCCGGAACCTGTTCTTCCACGAGCCGGATCCGGCGTACCTGGACTTCTACGAGAAGGCGCTGCACAACCAGATCCTCAGCTCGCGCCGGGACATCGACAGCGTCACCGCCACGGAGGTGACCTACCACCAGAACATGTGGCCCGGCCGATCGCGGCGGATCGGCAACACCATCGAATACAGCCGGTACGGCGGAAATGGTAGCTGCTGCAACGGCACCGGCCTGGAGAGCCACACCAAGTACCAGGAGTCGATCTACTTCCAGTCGGCGGACGAGTCCACGCTCTACGTCAACCTCTTCATCGCCTCGACGCTGACCTGGCCCGGCCGCGGCTTCGTCATCACCCAGGAGACCCAGTACCCGACCGAGGGCGCCAGCAGACTACGGTTCGACGAGGGCAGCGGCCCGCTCAAGATAATGCTCCGGGTGCCGTCGTGGGCGGTGAAGGGCTACACGGTCCGAATCAACGGCCAGCGCCAGCAACTCACCGCCGTGCCCGGCAGCTACGTCGTCCTCGACCGGCGTTGGTCCCGCGGCGACATCATCGACATCTCGATGCCGTTCAGCTTCCGAGTCGAGAAGGCGCTCGACAACAAGTCGATCCAGTCCATTCTTTATGGCCCGACCCTCATGGTCGTCCGGGACGACACGCCCAGCTACCGGGAGTTCAGCTTCTTCAAGGACCTGAAGCTGGATGGCGACCTGGCCGATGCCATCCAGCCGACGAATGTCCCGATGCACTTCACGACGCATGGCTACACCCTGGCGCCGTACTACATCTCCGACCCGGTGCCCGGCCAGTTCAACTCCTACCACCCATACGTGAAGCGGGTCGAGCCGGAGGTCGTCTTCGGGTCGGCCACCACCGGCGTACCGAACGACGGCATCCGGGACGAGAGCGGCGAGACGTTCCTCGACCGGGTCTGGGAGGCGGCACCGTTCCGCAACCACGGACAGTTCCTTGAGCGGGTGAAGGAGGTCCTGGACGAATGGCTCGCCGCCGGGCGGCACACCGAATCGCAGCGGCAGGCCATCTTCCTCGCCGCCGCCAAGTCCGAGCGGGATCTGGCGCAGTGACCGCTCGCACCCGCTGAGATCGATCGCGACCCTGCGCATTTCGCTGAGAACAGACGGCCCGGCGGAAGGCACTCCCGCCGGGCCGGCCGGGTCGTCGCTCAGGAACTTCGGCTGCCGCTGCTGGCCCGGACCACGAGCGTCGGCTCCACCGGGGGCGGGCTCGCCCGCCCGAGGGACGGGTCGGCGGCCAGCAACTCCAGCAGCGCGGCGACGCACCGACGGCCGACCTCGTCGAAGTCCTGGCGGATGGTGGTCAGCGGCGGGGAGAAGTACGCGGCCTCCGGAATGTCGTCGAACCCGACCACGCTGACGTCGTCCGGCACCCGCACGCCCCGCTGGTGGAGGGCACGGAGCAGGCCGAGCGCCTGGTGGTCGTTGGCGCAGAAGACCGCGGTGATGTCCGGGCGGTCGACGAGGGTCTGCCCGATCTCGTACCCCGCCCGCGGGCTCCAGTCTCCGGAGATGACCGGCGGGACGCGACGGCCGGCCGCCTCCAGGGCGAGCCGCCACCCGTCGGTGCGGTCGCGGGCCTCCAGCCAGTCGCGCGGCCCGGCGATGTGCCACACGGTCTCGTGCCCGAGCGCGAGGAGGTGCTCGACGGCCCGGCGGGCGCCGGCGATCTGGTCGACCGAGACATTCGGCAACTCACCGCCGCCGCCGGGCTCGACCACCACCGCGGGTACGCCGGTGGGCAGGCCGTGTACCGCGGCGCTGACCATCGGGGCGATCAGCACGACTCCGGCCACCGACTGCGCGGCCAGGGCGTTGATGGCGGAGGTCACCCCGGCCCGGTCGAGCCGCTCCAGGGTGACGATGCTGATCCCGTAGCCCGCGGCGCGGGCCGCCCGCTCGATGCCGAGCAGGGTGGCGGCCGGGCCGTAGAGAATCGTGTCGAAGCTGACCACGCCGATGACCTTGGAGCGCCGGGTGGCCAGCCCGCGCGCCAGGGCGTTGGGCCGGTAGTTCAGCTGATCCACGGCCCGCAGCACCCGTTCCCGGGTTTCCTGCCGCACGCTCGGATGATTGTTCAGCACCCGGGAGACGGTTTGATGAGAGACGCCGGCAAGCCGTGCGACATCGTTCATCACTGCGGCACGCACGGCCGGCTGCGGAATCATGGCACCCCCTCGAAGGTCATCCTAACCCCGCCGCTATCGGCCGAGAGAGCCGCTGGGCCCTCCCCGACGCCGGCGCCGAGGAGGGCCCAGCGGCTCTCGATGTCGAGCGGGATTACCTCGGTTCTTCCAGTTCAGGGATAGGGGGCAGATAAGAAATTGACCCTGAACAATTGTGATATCGGCTCAGAATCCTCTGGCCAGTCGGAAATAGGCCTGATTCGAGCGGATCTCGTGGGCGAGTCGTCGGGGAGTCGTGTCCGCGTCGATGACGACAAGCTCGGTGCCCGTCATCTCGGTGAGGTCGTGCAGTTCCTCGATCCCGACGGCCTGCGACAGGACCGTGTGGTGCGGTGCACCCGCGGTGAGCCAGGCTTCCGCGGAAGCGGTGAGGCTCGGGCGGGGCCGCCACACCGCCCGGGCGACGGGCAGCTTGGGCAGCGGCTGGGGCGGAGCAACCACGTCGATCTCGTTGGCCACGAGCCGGAATCGCTCGCCGATGTCGGCCAGCCCCAGGACCACCGCCGGGCCGGGGCGGGCGTCGAAGACCAACCGCACCGGATCCTCGCGCCCGCCGATGCTCAGCGGGTGGATCTCCACGGTCGGCGTCCCGGCGGCGATGCTGGGGCAGACCTCCAGCATGTGTGCGCCGAGGACGAGTTCCTGACCGGGCGTGAGGTCGTAGGTGTAGTCCTCCATGAACGACGTGCCGCCGGGGGTCCCGACCGACATGGCCTTGAGCGTGCGCACCAGCACGGAGGTCTTCCAGTCGCCTTCCCCGCCGAAGCCGTAGCCGTCGGCCATCAGCCGCTGCACGGCGATGCCGGGAAGCTGCCGCAGCCCGCCGAGGTCCTCGAAGTTGGTGGTGAAGGCGCCGAAACCGCCGGCCTCGAGGAAGTCCCGCAACCCGGCCTCGATGCGGGCCGCGTAGCGCAGGGCGTCGTGGCGCTCACCGTCGGGTCGCAGCGTCGGGTCGAGCCGGTAGGTGTCGTCGTACTCCTTGACCAGCTCGTCGATCCGCGCGTCGGGCACGGCGTCGACGGCGTGCACCAGGTCGTTCACCCCGTACGTGTTGACGGAGACGCCGAACCTCAGCTCTGCCTCGACCTTGTCGCCCTCGGTCACCGCCACGTCGCGCATGTTGTCGCCGAAGCGGACCAGCCGTAGCGACCGCATCTCCGCGTACCCGACAGCGGCTCGGGTCCACGCCGCGATCCGGGCGGTGACCTGCGGGTTGCTGACGTGGCCGGCGACCGTCTTGCGGGCGACCCCGAGGCGGGTCTGGGCGAACCCGAACTCCCGGTCGCCGTGGGCGGCCTGGTTGAGGTTCATGAAGTCCATGTCGATCTCGGACCACGGCAGCGCCACGTTCGCCTGCGTGTGCAGGTGCAGCAATGGGGTGCGCAACGCGTCCAAGCCGGCGATCCACATCTTCGCCGGCGAGAAGGTGTGCATCCATGCGATGATCCCCACGGCCCCCTGGACGGCGGCGTCGCGGCAGACGGCCAGGATGTCGGCGCTTGAGGTGAGTACGGGCTTCCAGACCACCCGGGCGGGGATGGCGGGATCGGCGTCGAGTCGCGCGGCGATCTGCTGGGACTGATCGGCCACCTGACGCAGGGTCTCGGGGCCGTAGAGGCCCTGGCTGCCGGTGAGGAACCAGACCTCGGCGGCCGGGGATGGGCTAGTCATGGGGTTGCCTTCCGATGGACGGTTCGTGGGCTACTTCTTGCGGATGGCGATGAGGCGTTGGAGCAGGATGAACGCGAACAGCAGGCCCCCGATCACGATCTTGGTCCACCAGGAGTTGAGGGTTCCGTCGAAGGTGATCAGCGTCTGGATGACGCCGAGCACCAGCACGCCCAGCACGGTGCCCAGCACGTAGCCGGCACCACCGGTGAGCAGGGTGCCGCCGATGACCACCGCGGCGATCGCGTCCAGCTCCATGCCCACGGCGATCAGCGGAGCCCCCGACAGGGTGTAGAAGGACAGCAGGATGCCCCCGATCGCCGAGCAGAGCCCGCTGATGGTGTACACGGCGATTCGGGTGCGGCCGACCGGTAGGCCCATCAACAGTGCCGACTGCGGGTTGCCGCCGATCGCGTACACGTTGCGGCCCAGCCGGGTGTACGCCAGCGTGACCGCGGCCACGGCGACCACCGCGACCGTGACGAGGACGCTGACGGTCACGAAGTTCTCGCCGATCCTGATCCGTTCCTGCGCGGCGCTGGTCCAGAATCCGTCGGAGATGGGCACGGAGACCGAACTGATCCAGGTGCACATGCCGCGGGCGAAGAACATGCCGGCCAGGGTGACGATGAAGGGCTGGATGTCGAAGAAATGGATGATGCAGCCCATCACGAACCCGAGCGCCGGGCCGATCAGCAGCGCGATCAGCAGCACGAGCGCGGGTGGCAGGCCTTCCCGCAGCAGTGCCGCCGACACCATCGCGGTCATCGCCACCACCGAGCCGACCGACAGGTCGATGCCGCCGGTCAGGATCACGAAGGTCATGCCGACCGCGACGACGAGCAGGAACCCGTTGTCGATGAAGACATTGAAGATGACCTGGATGTTGGAGAAGGCGCGGTACTGCGAGACGCCGATGCCGTACATGATCAGCAGCAGACCGAGGCTGACCAGCACCGGGAGCTGTCGCCGGGGCAGCCGCAACCATGTCGGTCGGCCGAGCCGCGCGGACAGTTGTGTCGTGCTCATCAGGCTGCCACCTGCTCCTTCTTCTGGTCGACCGGGACCGACGGTGGCGCCCCGGAGACTCGCCGGCGGCGGAACCTGGCGCGGAACGCGGGCGCCTGGATGAGGCAGACCGCGATCACCACCATCGCCTTGAACAGCAGGGAGGTCTGCGGGTCGATGTTCATGGCGTACACGGAGGTGGTCAGGGTTTGGATGATCAACGCGCCGACGACGGTGCCGCTGAGGTAGAAGCGACCGCCGGCCAGCGACGTGCCGCCGATGACCACGGCGAGGATCGCGTCGAGTTCGACCCACAGCCCGGCCGAGTTCCCGTCGGCGCTGGAGACGTTCGCGGTCATCATGAACCCGGCCACGGCGGCGCAGGCGGCGCTCACGACGTACACGAGGAGCTTGATGCGCCGCGCGCGGATGCCCGCCAGCCGGCTGGCCTCGGCGTTCCCGCCGACCGCCTCGATGATCATCCCGAGCGCGGTACGGCGGGTGAGCACCGCCACCAGCAACGTCACCGCCAGAGCGATGATGATCGCGAACGGCAGGGTCAGCAGGTGCCCGACTCCGATCATCCGGTAGGGACCGCTGTTGATGGTGATGATCTGCCCTGAGGTGATCAACTGGGCCAGGCCGCGTCCGGCGACCATCAGGATCAGGGTGGCGATGATCGGTTGGATGCCGATCACGGAGACCAGCACCCCGTTCCAGGTGCCGAGGAGCAGCGCCACCCCGCAGGCGATGACCAGCGCGGTCAGTACGGCGCCGAGGTTGCTCTGGTCCGGCTGGCGACTGATGTAGAGGCAGGCCACCGCACCGCTGACGGCGACCACGGAGCCCACGGACAGGTCGATCCCGCCGGTGGCGATCACGAGGGTCATGCCCAGGGCGACCAGGATCAGCGGGGCGCTGAGCCGGACGACGTCGATCAGACTGCCGTACAGGTGCCCGTTCTTGACCTCGACGGCCAGGAAGCTCGGCCGGTAGGCCGTGTTCGCCGCCAGCAACGCCACGAGCACCACGACCGGCCAGAACAGCCGGTGACCGGTGACGCCCGACAGGCGTGTCCTCCAGGTGGTCATGCCTGGTCCCGCCCTTTCTGCTCCGCTCCGCTGGCGATGACGTGCATGACGCGTTCGGCGTCGAGGCTGTCGTCGTTGGCCAGCTGGGTGACCAACTGCCGGTCGCGCATCACGGCGACCTTGTGGCTGAGCCGTAGCACCTCCTCCAGCTCGGCGGAGATGAACAGCACCGCCATCCCGCCATCGGAGAGCTGCACCACCAGGCGCTGGATCTCGGTCTTCGCGCCGATGTCGATTCCGCGGGTCGGCTCGTCGAGGATCAGCAGCCGCGGCTCAGTGATCAGCCACCGGGCGAGCAGGACTTTCTGCTGGTTGCCCCCGGAGAGGTTGCGCACCGGCATGTCCGGGTTGTTCGGGCGGATGCTCAGCGCCTCGACGTAGCGCCGGACCAACTCGTCCTGGCGGCGACGGGGCACCGGCCGCAGCCAGCCGCGGGCCGCCTGCATCGCCAGGATGATGTTTTCCCGCACCGACAGGTCGCCCACCAGGCCCTCGGTGCGCCGGTTCTCGGAGCAGAACGCGATGTTCCGGTCGATGGCGGCGACCGGCCCCCGGATGGTCACGGGCCGGCCGTCCACGGCGAGCCGACCCCGGTCGGCCCGGTCGGCGCCGAAGAGCAACCGGGCGATCTCGGTCCGTCCCGATCCCAGCAGCCCGGCCATGCCGACCACCTCACCCTCGTGGATGGTGAGGCTGAATGGCGCCACGGAGCCGGTCCGGGCCAGGCCGGTCGCCTCGACGACCGGGACACCCGTCTCGACGGCCGCCAGGTCCCGCCCGGCCTGCTCGTCCAGCCGCTCCAGGGTGTCGAGTTCCTTGCCGATCATCTTTTCCACCAGGGCGAACTGCGGCAGCTCCGCGGTCGGGTACTCGCCGACGAGGCGGCCGTTCCGCAGGACGGTGATGCGGTCGGCGATCTCGTACACCTGGTCGAGGAAGTGCGTGACGAAGAGGATCGCGATGCCCTCGTCGCGCAGCTGACGCATGATGCGCATCAGTTGCGCCACCTCGTCGGCGTCCAGGCTGGACGTGGGCTCGTCGAGGATCAGTACCCGGGCGCGTACGTCGACGGCCCGAGCGATCGCCACCATCTGCTGTACGGCCAGGGAGTGGTTGCCCAGCAGCTCGCTGACGTCGATGTCCAGGTCGAGGCGGGCCAGCAGGACCGTCGCACGGCGGCGCATCTCGCGCCAGTTCACCGCCCCGAAGCGCCGCGGCTGACGCCCGATGAAGATGTTCTCCGCCACGGACAGGTTCGGGCAGAGGTTGACCTCCTGGTAGACAGTGCTCACTCCCGCGGCGGTGGCCTGCATGGGACCGGTGAAGGAGACCGAGGCGCCGTCGAGCGTGATGGTCCCGGCGTCGCTGCCGTACACCCCGGTCAACACCTTGATCAAGGTGGACTTGCCGGCGCCGTTCTCGCCCATCAGGGCGTGCACCTCGCCAGGGAACAACCGGAAGTCGACACCGTCGAGGGCCCGAACCCCGGGGAAGAACTTGCTGATCGCGGTCATCGTCAGGACCGGATGCCTATCCGACATCCCACCAGGCCTTTCGTGATTGTCGTCAGGTGCGCGGCCGCCGCGACCGTGCGGGGCGGTCCCGGCCCGTCGGTGCACAGTGCGGGAGAGTGGTCCGGGCCGGCGGTGTGGTCGACACCGCCGGCCCGTTGGTCGTGCCGGTGGCCGGCTCGTCAGTACTTGCGGTTCGGCAGGGCCTCCTTGGCCTGCTCCTGCGTGAAGGTGGTCTCCTCGGTCTCGATGCGCGGGGCCACCTCCTCACCGGCGTGCACCTTCTTGACCAGGTCCATCAGCTGGGGCCCGAGCAGCGGGCTGCACTCGGCGATGAAGTTGAACTTTCCGTCGGCCAGGGCCTGCATGCCGTCCTTGACCGCGTCGACGGTGATGATGGTGATGTCCTTGCCCGGCACCTTGCCGGCCGCCGTGATCGCCTCCAGCGCGCCCAGGCCCATGTCGTCGTTGTGCGCGAACAGCACGTCGATCTTCGGGTTGGCCTTGAGGAACTGCTCCATGACCTGCTTGCCGCCGGCCCGGGTGAAGTCACCGCTCTGAGACGCGATGATCTTCAGGTTGGGGTTGGTGCCGATCGCCTCCGCGAAGCCCTTCTTGCGGTCGTTGGCGGGCGCCGATCCAGTGGTGCCCTGCAGCTCCACGATGTTCACCGGGCCGGTCGCGGACTTCTTCTGCTCGACCAGCCACTCACCGGCGAGCCGGCCCTCCTTCACGAAGTCGGAGCCGATGAAGGTCTTGTAGAGCGACTTGTCGGCCGAGTCGACGGACCGGTCGGTCAGGATCACCGGGATGCCGGCGTCCTTGGCCTCCTTGAGCACGGTGTCCCAGCCCGACTCCACCACGGGCGAGAACGCGATGACGTCGACCTTCTGCTGGATGTAGTTGCGGATCGCCTTGATCTGGTTTTCCTGCTTCTGCTGGGCGTCGTCGAACTTCAGCTCGAAGCCAGCTTCGGCGGCAGACTCCTTGATGGAGGTGGTGTTCGCGGTACGCCAGCCGCTCTCGGCGCCGACCTGCGAGAACCCGAGCACGATCTTGCCGTCGCCGCTCTTGCCGCCGTCGCCGCCGGTGTCGCTGTTGGAGCAGGCGGCCAGACCGGTGGCGAGCAGCCCGGCCGCCAGAATGGAGCCGAACCCGCGGCGGCTGATCGAACTACCGGTGTTCAACATGTGATGACTCCTTACGGGAGTGTGGTGGGGGACCTTGCTGCGCTACCGGCTGGCCGACGGGACGGTCCGCCCATAGACGTTCTGGTAGCGCTCGTAGAGCGAGTCGATGGACTCGCCGGCGATGGGCACCGAGTTCGGCGTGCACCCCGACCACCGTCTCGCGCAGCCGCGCGACCTCGGGGCCTGTGCGGAAAGGCTCGCTCATGCCGTCACCTCCAAGGGGAGTACGGCCTCGTCGGCCGGGGCGGGGTGGGCCGCCGACCGGGCGGCGTTACGGATGGCGCGCAGGCGCAGCAGCATGTCCTCGGCGCCGCGGCCGAAGTGATCGTGCAGCCGCCGGTACTCGGCGTAGAGCGCGTCGTAGGCAAGGGCTCGCCCGGGATCGGGCAGATAGGCGTCGCGGTCGACCCGGCCCATCGCCGCGGAGGCCGCGGAGACGTCGGGGTAGGCGCCCGCCGCGACCGCCGCGTGGATGGCGGAGCCCAGCGCCGGCCCCTGCGACGAGCCGATGATGCCCAGCGGCCGGTTGGTGACGTCGGCGTAGATCTGCATCAGCAGCCGGTTGCTGGTCAGCCCGCCCGCGACGATCAGCTCGTTCACCGGCACCCGCGCCGCGGCGAACGCCTCGATGATCATGCGGGTTCCGTACGCGGTGGACTCCAAAAGTGCGCGGTAGATGTCGGCCGGCCGGGTGGCCAGGGTCAGCCCGACGATCACCCCGCTCAAATCGTGGTTGACCAGCAGCGACCGGTTGCCGTTCCACCAGTCCAGCGCCACCAATCCGTGCGCGCCCACGGGTTGCGTGGCGGCCTGTTCGGTCAGCAGCTCGTGGGAGGCGAACCCGTCGGGCGCGGCGTGCTCGACGTACCAGCCGAAGATGTCGCCGACCCCGCTCTGGCCGGCTTCGTATCCCCATAGGCCGGCGCTGATGCCGCCGTCGACCACGCCGCACATGCCGGCCACCTCGGCCAACTCGGTGCCGTTGACGACGTGGCAGGTGGAGGTGCCCATGATGGCGACCAGCCGGCCCGGTTCGAGGGCCTGCGCGGCGGCGGCGGTGACATGGGCGTCCACGTTGCCGACCGCCACGGCGATGCCTTCGGGCAGGCCGGTCCACGCCGCGGCCGGAGCGGTCAGCCCGCCGGCACGCGCACCCAGGGCGGCCAGCGGACCGTCGATCTTCTGGATGAAGTCGGCGAAATCCGGGTTCAGCGCGGCAAGGTAGTCCCGGGACGGGTAGCGACCGTCCTGGCGGATGCCCTTGTACCCGGCGGTGCACACGTTGCGGGTCTCGGTGCCGCACAACTGCCAGACGATCCAGTCGGCGGCCTCGATCCAGCGCTCGGTCCGGGCGTAGATCTCAGGGTCTTCCTCCAGCAGTTGCAGCGCCTTGGCGTACTGCCACTCGGCGGAGATCTTGCCGCCGTAGCGGCCGATCCAGGGCTCCCCGCGCTGGTGGGCGAGGGCGTTGACGCGGTCGGCCTGGTGTTGGGCGGCGTGGTGCTTCCACAGCTTGACGTAGGCGTGCGGGCGGGTGCGCAGGTCGGGTAGCTCGCACAACGGGGTGCCGTCGGCCAGAGTGGGCAGCATCGTGCAGGCCGTGAAGTCGATCCCGATGCCGATGACCTGCTGCGGGCCGACGCCGCTCGCGGTAAGTGCCGCGGGCACGGCGTGTCGCAGTACGTCCCGGTAGTCGTCGGGGTCCTGCAGGGCCCAGTCGGCCGGCAGCGTCTGCCCGTCGGCGGCCAGTACGGAGTCCATGACACCGTGCCGGTAGGCGTGGACCGCCGTGCCCAGCTCGGCGCCGTCACGAACGCGTACGACCAGTGCCCGCCCGGACAACGTGCCGAAGTCGACGCCGACGACGACCTGATCGGCGGTTTCCCCCGGACCACTCATCGGCGTTGCGGCGTGGAAACCCGGCCGTTCAGGGTCGGGAGGAAACGCCGCTCCTCCTCTCGTGTGTAGGCCCATCCGTCGGCGCGTTGCAGCAGTCGGACGTGCCGGTGATGGATGCCCTGCATGAGGGTGTGGCTGGTGCGGATGTTGAAGCGTCCGGTGGTTCGCACAGCGACCCGGCCAGTGTGCCGGCCCTTGTTCTTGCCGGCCGGTACGACAGCGTGCACCAGGTCGCCGGTTTGGAAACCGCGTACCGTTTTGCTTTTCGGCATCCGCAGCCGTCCGTATCGGTCGCAGCGTGTGCGGGCGTACGAGCCGCGGCCGGTCGCGGTGGCGACCAGCACCTGCCTCGGGCAGGACCGCACGCCAGCGAGGAGCCCGACGTGTAGGGCGTCGAGGGTGTGGGTTTTCGGCGCGCCGGTCTGGTGCCGGTTCCATTTGGTGCGCCCGCCGGTGCCAACCTCGACCGGCAGGCCGGTGGCGGCCAGCGCCTGCCACAGCGCCCGCCGGGTTGCCGACACGGCCGCGGCGTCTCGCAGCGGCAGTTTCGCTTGGCGTTGGATGCGGGCCAACACAGCGGGCCGGTCCGCGAGGAAGACGTCGACCGGGGCGGCGTCCTTTGCCTGGTTGCACGCGACGCAGGCCAGGGTCAGGTTCGACACCCGGTCCGAGCCGCCCCGCGAACGCGGCACGATGTGGTCGATGTTCAGCGGCACCCCCGTGGCGCCGCAGTAGGCGCACTCGCGTCCCCACTTGGCCAGCAGATACTCGAAGACCTCGTACCCGTGCAGGGTGCCGTGCTGGTACTCGACCCCGGCGATGTTCGGGTTCTGCAACAGTTGCGTGTCGAACGCGACCCGCTCCACATGCAGGCCGGTCACGGGGGCCCACCGACACAGCCGCTGGACCCAGGACATGGTGTTGTCGACCCGGTGCCGCAACGACGGCGCCAACCACCCGTCCGGCTTACGGCGGTTCAGGAAGCGGGGTGCCCGGTAGCGCAGGTTCCGCGACCGGCGACCACGCCGGAATGCGGCGCGGGCGGTCAGCTTGTCGCGGATCTGCCCGCCCCTGTGGCGGACCTCGATCGCGAACAGGCCGGCCCGAACCGTGTTGTCGGTGCGGAAGACCGCGATGCCGGTGAACTTCGAACCCGGGTCAACGCCGAGCTCCACCCCGTCCACCTGCGAGTCGGCGACCTCACGGTCCTTGAGCCGGATCACGAACGGGGTGCGCCGGTGCACCACCGCACGGCCGGAGGCGAGCAGCTTCCGGGCGCGGGCCGGGGTGCACGGCTGCAACGGACGGTGGTGTCGGTCGACCACGAACACCACCGGATGGGTGTGGGCCTCACGGCCCGCTCCGGTTCCCGCCGAGGCGGGTTCCGGGTGACGCCGGCTCACGCCGGTCTCCCCTCGCCCATGTCGCACACCGGCTGCCTCGCGGCGTCCGTGTCCCGTTTCGTGGCATCTCGGGGCCGTGTCTGCTGACACGGATTCCAGAGTCCGGGGCTGAGGAAGCACCCCGGAGTGGGTCTTCACACCTGTGTACAACGTAGTCACCTCCCTTTCAGAGGTCCCTAGAGCTGGTCAACCACCCTGACGAACCGAGCAAGCCCGGTCCTTCAGGGCCGAGAAGTTGACGACATCCTCCGCTCACCGTTCGCCCTAGTGTTAGCGCTCACATGGGTTCCGTCAAGGACTGTTTGGAAACGTCCACGTAACGCTGCCTCCGCCCTCAAGGCCACCAGGCAGGCGATCGTTCTCGTTGCCGCGCCCATTGACATTGGCCTACGGCGCGGCCGCCGTGGTGGGCCAGGTCTGTGCACGCTCACATTTCGGCGGTCCGCCCCGAAGGGCTGTCGGCGCAGCCGTCGGAACAGCCGCGGCCCGGTCGATTCAACTCGGCCGGGCCGCGGCCTTCATCCGGTGTGCCGGAACGCTGCCGGCGTCAACTACGGGGCGAGTTCATTCTTCGCGCGGGCGGCGCTTGAGATGACGAGATCCTTCTCCGCCGCGGTGAAGATGCCGGCCTTGAGGAATGCGTCGGCGGTGCGGGCGACCGCCGACTGGAGGTCGCCGTGGTTGGCGAATGGCGCCTGGTCCCACACCAGGTCGAGGAAGGTCGGGCCGTCGGCGCCCGGTGAGGTTATGCCCGCCACCGGAACGTCGTAGTTCGGCAGGCCGTCGTTGCGCTTGTAGTTCGGCACTCCGGTGTCGATGGACCCGAACACGATCGTCGGCTCGACCCGGCGGAAGTACGACGAGGCGGCCTGCGAGTCGCTGATGTAATACGGCCGTAGCGTGAGGCCGTTCGCGGTGAAGAGCGGGTCACCCGCCGCGGTGGTGCTCGTGTGGGTGATGGCCGAGCGGGCGTAGTCCCCGTCCCGCTTCAGGTCGCGGTAGAGGGACAGCTCGCGATAGTTGCCACCGCCCGGGTTGCCGAGGATCTGCAGGAGGATGGGACCCCAGAAGATCGCCTGGGTGTCGGGGCGGTCGATGGCCCGCTCGATCCGGATGCTGAACGGCATGCGGATCTCGATCGTGTCGCCGGATGTCCAGGTCCGGCTCAGCGTGACGTAGGTTCCCGGCTTGGCGTCGACCTTGGCGTCGGCTCCGTTGATCGTGACGAAGAAGCCCCGCTCCACCCAGCCCGGTACCCGCAGCTTGATGTCGAGCTGGCCGCTGCCGTTGACGACCAGCTTCGTGCGATCGGCCCGGGGGTAGCTCGTCTCCTGGGTGACGGTGAAGCCCTTCTCGGCCCAGGTCAGCGTGGACGGTACGAACAGGTTGACCCACAGCGTGTTGCCGTCGGCCGACTTGAAATAGATCGTCTCCTGGTACTTCGTGTGGTTCTCCACGCCCGTTCCGCCGCAGCAGGTACCGGTGTTGCCGTAGCTGCGAGCGGTGCCCGGCGTCAACGGCTGGAAGTAGGTGACCTGCGGGTTGCTGACGCTCGTGCTGTCGGCACGCGAGCCGAGGATCATGTTGAGCAGGCCGCGCTCGTAGTAGTCCAGGTACGCCGGGTCGTGCTCGTGGAGGAACAGGTTACGGGCCAGCTTGATCATGTTGTACGTGGTGCAGGTCTCCGCACCGCCCTGGGCGATCGCGTTCGCGATGTTGTCCCGGTTCTGGAACATCTCGATGTTGTTGTTGGAACCGGGGTAGTTGCCGCCCGTCCCGCCGTGGGCGAACATGCGGTGCGGGACGACCATGCCGAAGAAGTTCTTCGCGGCCTGGAAGTACTCCGGATCACCGGTGTGCTCGTAGACCCGCAGGTAACCGACGAACTGCGGCACGTGCGAGTTGGCGTGCAGGCGGTCCGGGCGGCGACGACCGGGCCGGGTCTTCGGCGTCGTCACGAGAATGTCGCGGTTCTCGACGCAGGCACCGAACAACGACTCGCGATTGTCGAAGCGCTTTGCGGTTTCCAGGTGCTTCGCGTCGCCGGTGAGCGCGTAGATCTCGGGGAACACCTCGCCCGCCCCACCGGTCTCGCCGGCGATGTAGAGGTCCCACATGTAGTTCAGGTTGTCGCGGGTGATGGGGCCCGGGTAGGCGGGGTGGTTCTTGTCCCCGATGGTCAGCGCGAGGTGAGCCCAGTTCGCCATCTTGACGACGACATCGCGCGCCGTCTGGTTGTCCGTGTGGTAGTAGGCGTCGAGCAGGCCGCGCATGATCTTGTGTTGGGTGTACCAGGGCGCCCAGGTGTTGGTGCTCGCGTTGCCGCCGTAGACGGCCCAGCGCGGCGGCCCGAGCCGGAGCACCGCGTCCTCCGGGATCGCACCGAGGTAGCCGGGGTGGGTCGGGATCCACAGGGAGGTCCCGCTGTCCTGGGACGCCACGATGCCGGCGTCGCGGCCGTTGGGCGAGGAGTCCTTGAGGGTGGTGCCACCGTCCTCGTCGAACCGGTACCAGGCGATGGTCCCGCCGCCGGTGGTCCCGGCCGGCGAGTCCAGCAGCGACTGCACCTCCGCCTGGCTCAGGGCGCGGTCGATGACGTGGAACTCGTCGATGGTCGCGTCCAGGAACGGGTCGCCGTACTGCGATCGCCCGATCCACCGGTTCCCGGGGTTCCCCAGGTTGGACGGGTTGAGGGTCATGTTCGTGTTCTGGCCGGCCTGCTGACCGTTCACGTACAGCGTTCCGGTGTTCTGCGACAGCGTGACGGCCAGGTGCACCCACTGGTTCGTCGGCAGCGCGGCGTTACCGTTGATCTGCTGTTCCTGGCCGGAACCGCCAACTGTGATGGCGAACCTCGGCACGTTGCCGGTGACGCCGGCGCGCGGGGTCAGGAACATGTTCACCGTGGTGTTCTGACCGAAGTCGAACAGCCGGCTCCAGGTTTGGGTGGACGCGAGATTCACCCAGGTGGCGATGGTGAAGTTGGTGATCTGGCTGATCGCCTCCTGGGGAAGCGTCACGTGCTGCGCCCTGCTCGGTCCGTTCAGGCGGAGCCCGTTCCCGAAGCGACCCGCAACCCGGCCGATCGGCGGCTGCTGCGGATCCTCGCCGCCGGGGTCGCCGCCGCCCATGCGGGCGGTGATCGCGGCCTGGCACGCCGCGAGCTCGTTGACCATCCAGTCGAGCTTGCTCTTGAAGATCGGCTCGCCCTGGTCGGCGTAGCCCTGGGCGAGAGCGGTCATGAAGTGACCGGCCCAGTGGCCGCTGAGCAGCCCGCCGTCCTCCCAGCCCCCGGGGACGGAGACGCCCGGCGGGTTCGGCCGACCGGCCTGGTTGTTGAACAGAACGAGGAAGCGTCGCTCGTCGAACTGCCGGATGTAGTTCTTCGTCCGGTCGCGCTTCTCCTGCAGCAGGCCGTCGCCCAGCTTCACGTCCCGCAGTTGGAACGGCCTGACCGGCGCGGTGCCGCCGGGACCGAGATCGGGTGGGGCCGCGCCGAGGGCGGTCGGGCCGGTTGCCGGCTCGGTGGTCGTCGCTGCCGCGGCAGCGGTCGTCGGGAGCACGCTCGCGCCGGCCACCGCGGCTGCCCCGATGGCTGATGCCTGAAGGACCTGACGCCGGTTGATGGGACGCTTGTCGGATTGAGCCACTGAACCGTCCTTCCGTATGGGAATGCGCTGACCGCTCGGCCAGGCTCCTGCTCGCTGTGCCTAGGTCGAGATCCGCTGGATGGATCGGCACCGGCCCAGGTGGACGGATGCTGTCCGCACCCGATCGCCCCAGGGGGGCCGGGCACGCCGGCGCCGACTCCATCCGGCGGATGGTGATGACTAGCGGTCGCCTGTCCATGGCGGCCACGAGGGGCTGAATCGCCGGTAACGGAGCCCCCGATGACAGGCAGTGTGAGCGCTAACGCGGCGACCCGTCAATCCCTACGTACGAGTAAAGACGGCTCATTGACACGTACCGGAAACACATCTATGTTAGCGCTCAACATCATGGATCGACCTGCGTGAGGCCGCCCGCACCGCAGCCGGACTCACGACGCCGCGGACAGCTGGCGTCGGAGGGGCGGGCAAGGCGACGGCAGGCCAGCACAGTGGACTCCGCTGGAGGAGGCAGCGTGGCCGTCGAGTTCGGCATCTCAGAGTTGTGGGATCCGGCGGTCCGCCGTGACCCGCACAGGTTCTACGACCGGGTACGGGACAGTGGCGGGCCGGTACTCCAGGTCGATCCCGCGGGCAACCGCTTGTGGGTGGTCGCCGGGCATGCCGACGTGCTCGCGGGACTGCGCCACCCGGCGATCGGCCACGAGGTCCACCGGCGCAGCCCCGGCATGCGGCAGCCGGCCCCGCAGCCACTGTCGGAAGTAGCGAGAATCGAGGCTCGTCAGCTCATCAACCTCGATCCGCCCGACCATACCCGGCTACGGGGGCTGGTCAGCAGCAGCTTCACCGCGCGAGCGGTGGCCCGGCTGGAGCCCTGGATCACCGATCTTGCCGATCGGCTGGTCGCACAGGCACGCGCGCAGGGGCACCTGGACGGGGTGCGCGATCTTGCCGATCCGGTGCCGGTCAACGTCATCGCGGAGCTGGTTGGCATCCCGGAGCCGGACCGACCCCGGTTCCGGGCGTGGTCGGCCGCGATCGTGTCGGCGAGCATCGAAGGCTCGACGGCCACCGTCGAGTTCGCGGCCTACCTCGACGAGCTGGCGGCCCAGCGCCGGGCGTGCCCGGCCGATGACCTGATATCGCAGCTGGTGGCCTTGGCGGAGCGGGGTGACCCGCTCGACCGCGACGAACTGGTAGCGCTGGTGCAGCTGCTGCTCGTCGCCGGCCAGGAGACAACGGTCGACCTCATCGTCAACGGCATTCGTCTCCTGCTCACCCACCCCGAACAATGGCAGGCTCTGCGGGACGACCCGTCGCTGGCGGCGGCGGTCGTCGAGGAGACGCTCAGATATCGGGGGCCGGTGGAGATCGTCCCGCCGCGATTCGCCTTCCAGGACATCGAGATGGTCGGCGGGCGGATCCCCGCGTTCGATCGGGTCGGCTTGTCGTTGTGGGGTGCCAACCGTGACCCAGGCGTGTTCGAACGGCCGCACGAGTTCGACATCCACCGGACCGACGTCCGCAAGCACATCGCCTTCGGGCACGGCATCCACTTCTGCCTCGGCGCTCACCTGGCCCGGCTGGAGAGCCGCATCATGTTCGAACGGATCGCGCGACAGCTTCCCGGCCTGCGTCTCGCGGTCGATTCCGCCGACCTCGACGGTTTTCGGCTACATCAGCACGGGCTGCCGCTGCTGGTGTGACGCGGGGCGTCGGCTCGGCCGGGGCACTGTTGCGACGTTGGATGGCCGGAACCCCACAGAAGTTTCATCAGGTGTCTGGTGCTCCCGCTCCATGCCGGCAGCTACGGTCGGGTGTCCGGCAGAGAGGTCGATGAATGAAGGCGATCAAGGCGGCCTGCCGGCAGATGACGGCACCGCTTCAGGCGATGCCGGGGGAGCGGTGGGCGCAGCAAAGGGACGGTGGCTGGCTACCCCAGCCCCGGCGCGAACCGGATCAGACTGTGCGAGCCTCACCTGCTCAGGTCGACAGGAGCCGGGTTTCGCACTGCCGACTGTGGCGACAGCCCGCCGCCGAGCGAGGGCGTCAACTGACGACACGAAGGGACTCGCAATGATGCGACGAAAGGTGCGTCCGCGGGCTGGCAGCCTGGTGGCTGTCGCCGCTGCCGCGGCGCTGGGAATATCTATGGGATTCGCGCAACCGGCCCTCGCCAGCCCGGACGGGGTCGGGCCGGTCTTTGTGGACGGGCAGGCTCAAGTCGTCCCTGAGTTCGCGAACTCGAGCGGCTGGATTCGGCAGCAGTTGTGGGTGGAGACCGAGTTCGACTCCGACGGCGACGGCAAGCTCGATCGCATGCACGTGGATGTCACCCGGCCGGGGCAGACCGCACAGGGGTTGAAGGTGCCGGTCGTCTACGAGACGAGCCCCTACTACGCCGGTACGGCGTCCACCCAGTCCCAGTACTTCTGGAACGTGCGGCAGGAGCTCGGCGAGCAGCCGCCGGATCGGATCTCACCGCCGGCGATCGTCCACCGGCCGGACCGGACCTCGGTGTCCACGAGCGAGGTCAGCACCTGGGTGCCGCGCGGCTTCGCCGTGGTCCACTCGGATTCTCCAGGTTCCGGGCTGTCGCAGGGCTGCCCGACGGTCGGGGGTTCCAACGAGTCGCTGGCGCCGAAGGCGGTAATCGACTGGCTGAACGGCCGATCAAAGGGCTACACCAGCGTCGACGGGGATCAGGAGGTCTCGGCGACGAGCTGGGCGACCGGCAAGGTCGGCATGACCGGTACGTCGTACAACGGCACCCTGCCGCTCGCCGCCGCGACCACCGGTGTCGACGGGCTCGAGGCGATCATCCCGATCGCACCGAACACCTCGTACTACCACTACTACCGCTCCAACGGCCTGGTCCGGAATCCAGGCGGCTGGCTGGGCGAGGACATCGACTACCTGTTCGACTACATCAGCAGCGGCTATCCGGACCGCCGGGCGTACTGCATCGAGAAGGTCCGGGTCGGCGAGATGAACCGGTACCAGGACCGGGCGACCGGCGACTACAACGATTTCTGGGCCAGCCGGGACTACCTCCACGCCGTCGGGGGCGTCAAGGCCGCCACCCTGATGGCGCACGCGTTCAACGACTGGAACGTGGTGCCGGAGCACAGCGTACGGATCCTCGAGGCGCTTAAGGCGCAGGGTACGCCGGTGCAGGCGTACTACCACCAGGGCGGGCACGGGGGCGCCCCGCCGCTGGACATGCGCAACCGGTGGTTCACCCGCTACCTGTACGGCGTACAGAACGGCGTCGAGAACGACCCGCGGGCCTGGATCGTGCGTAACGAGACCGGCCCCAGCCAGCTCACCCCGTACGCGGACTACCCCAACCCGGCCGCGTCGCCGGTCACCATGATGCTGAAGCCCGGCGGCAACACCACCGGCGAACTGACCTCGTTGGCGCGACCGGGCACGGGCGTCGAGTCCCTGGTCGACGCCGGCAACACCGCCTGCAACGCCGGCACCCTGGCCACCACCGTGTCCGACCAGCGGCTGCTCTACGCGACGCCGGAACTCACCGCGCCGGTGCACATCTCCGGTACGGCCACCGTGACGCTGCGGATGAGCGCGAGCAAGCCGGCGGCGAACCTGTCGGTGGCCCTGGTGCGGCTGCCCTCGACCGGCGCGTCGGGCTGCACGTCGAGCACCCAGAGCAGCACGACGAGCATCATCACCCGTGGCTGGGCGGACCCGCAGAACCGCCACTCGCTCACCCGGAGCGAGCCGCTGGTGCCCGGGGAGTTCGTCGACGTGACCGTGCCGCTGCAGCCGGACGACCAGGTCATCCCGGCGGGTTACCGGATCGGCCTGATGGTCTTCTCCACCGACCACGAGTTCACCCTGCAGCCTGCCCCAGGCACGGTGCTCAACGTGGACCTGGCCGCGACGTCCCTGCGGCTGCCCGTGGTCGGCGGCCCGCTGGCGATGCCGGTCTGCGCGACCACCGACACCCGGGCGACGGTGGTGATCGGCGGCATCGACAGCGGTGTACCCAACCAGCCGCTGGCCGGCAACTGCACGGTCAACGACCACCTCCTCGACGGGGAGCGCTGGTCGGACCACGGCGAGTTCGTGACGCACGTCAACAAGGTGGTGGACCAGATGGTCACGGCTGGAGTGCTCACGGCGGAACAGCGTGGGCCCATTGTGTCGGCGGCTGCCAGGTCGCGCGTCGGCAAGTGACGAATTAGCACGGGAGGCTCCGTGGGCGCCGTTCGTCGCGACGGTGGACGGCCGGCACCCACAGAGTTCGGTCAGGTATCAGGTGATTCCCGCTCGGTGCCGGAACTGGCTTCCGGTGACCGGAGGGAACTGCCGACGGATGAAGGTGAGGTGGACAGCCAGTGAGACTCAAGGTCGCGATCCTCGCGACGCTTGCCTTGGCGGCCGGTTTGCTCAGCGGCACCGGCCCGGCGAGCGGCGCCCCGGCGGACGGCCCGCCGATGCCGTTGCCCAGCCCGAAGGTGCATCCGATTCAGGTCACCGGCCCGGCGGCCGAGCGGCTGAATCTGATCATTCTCGGTGACGGCTACCAGTCGGACCAGCAGGGGATCTTCCTCAAGGACGTGGACCGCAACCTGGCCGTCATGTGGGCCACGGAACCGTTCCGGACCTACCGCGACTACATCAACGTGTACGCGGTGGAGATCGCCTCGATCGACTACGGCGTCCGGTGCGACCCGGACGGCCGGGTACGCAACCCGGACGGCACGATCCGGGACACCGGTCAGCGTGAGGGCCCGATCAACACGAAGAACACCGCCCTGCGCATGATCTACCAGAACGGCTGTAGCGACCCGCTGTCGCGCGGCACCGTCTACGGCGGCGCCCCGGAGAACTGCGCGAGCTACGCCGCCTACTACCCGGCCGGGGTCAACCCCTGCGAGACCGGCAGCCAGGCGCACAACAGGATCATCGACACCTACGTGGCGCCGGTGCTGGGCATCCCCCGTACCGCACAGAACGTGCAGAGCCTCGCAATCTTCAACACGTTCACCTACGGCGGGATCGGCGGTAGCAACGCGACGACCTCGGGCGGCTCCCCACAGGGCCCGCTGATCTCGCTGCACGAGATCGGACACTCGCTCGGCACGTTGGCCGACGAATACCCCTACTCCTCCCGTGACGTGGTCCGGCCCTGCTACACCGGCGGTGAGCCCAGCAGCTTCCACCACACCACCTACACCGATCCGCAGAAGATGGTCGAGGACCAGAAGAAGTGGTGGCGCTGGGTCGGCGAGGAGAGCCGGTCCGGCGGCACGATCGGGGTGCACGAGGGCGGCGGCACGTACCCGTGCGGCCAGCGCCGGCCGAGCGAGCACTCGATGATGCGCTGGATCGGGTTCGACTTCGACCAGGTCGGCCTCGAGCACATGGTCGCCCGGGTGACCGGCATGCGTAACTCCGGGCAGATGAACGTCCGGCACACCCCGCTGGGCACGGTGCCGTCCGACAGCGTGCTGTGGGTCGAGCCCGGCCAGCCGCGCTACCACGAGCTGCAGGTCACCTGGCGCATCGGTGGCCCGAACGGCACCGTGCTCGACACGCACAACAGCCGCAACCTCGACCTCGGCGAGCTGGACCTGCCCGCCGGGACCGTGGTGCACGTCGAGGTGCGCGACCCGGTGGGGCCGGACGGCACCGACTGGGTCCGCAACCCGTCAACCGGAAACGCGGCCACCGACTCGGGCTACAACGGGCCACGGTTCGTGCAGACCCGGCAGTGGACTGTGGGTGACACGAAGGCCGCACCGTCGTCGCCGGCCGCGACCATCACCGGCTCCACGCCGAACACCCAGCCGGTCGCCGGCGACGAGGTGGTCTACGTGCGGACCAACCACCCGAACGACCGGATCCTCGACGTGGCCTGGTCGCTCGACGGCAAGACGCTGCCGAACCCGCACAACAGCCGCAACCTCGACCTCGGCGCGCTGAAACTGGCGTCGGGCACCCACAAGCTGGCGGCGGTGGTGACCGACCCGACCGATCCGGGTGGCGTCTCCGACCGGATCGAATGGACCGCCGACAACGCGATGCCGACCGCGCCGCGTACGCTGTCGAAGCCGCTGACCCGGCTCGCGGACAGCGTGGAGCATCCGGTGTACTTCGACGGCTGGGACATGTGGCTGGACCCGCAGGACGACCACACCGGATACGACGAGGACCGTTACGTCGTTGGCCAGCTCCGGTTGGACAAGGACGGCTGGTTCAACTACTTCGGATTCCCGGAGCAGCCGATGCCGGAGTCGCCGTTCCAGTTCCGCCACTCGGGTACGAACATCAAGGCCCTGACGTACGGCAACCTCGGTACCGGTGGCCTGTCGAAGGCGGCGTTCGAGCAGACCCTGCCCGACGACCACCCGGGCGGTGGGTTCGTGCCGGGCTTCGGCACGCACCTGGTCGAGCACCGGGCCATCGACGCGGCCGGCAACATCGGTGGGCCGAGCGCCTACCGGGCCACCGTGCTGCCGGGCTCGTCGCCCAACTGCACGCGGACGCTGAGCGGCCAACAGCCGCGGGTCGTGGCCAGCGAGGGTGTGACCTGCCTCAAGGGCGCCCAGGTGACCGGCGGGGTGTCGGTGCGTTCGGGCGCTTCGCTGGTGGTCAGCGACAGCACGATCGACGGCGGGTTGGCGGCGACCGGGGCCCGGGCAGTGCAGCTGTTCGGCAGCACGGTGAACGGCAGCTCCCGGATCACCGGCACCACCCGGGACGTGACGATCGCCGGCAGCACCTTCGACGGCTCGCTCACCCTGTCGGACAACGTCCAGGTGACCGCCAACGAGCGGTTCAGCCGGCTGGCCGGCGCCTACGGACCCGTCCTGGTCGGTAGCCAGATCAACGGATCGCTGAGCTGCACCGGCAACAGCGCGGCGGCCAAGGACTTCGGCGCGCCGAACAAGGTGAACGGTGCCAAGGACGGTGACTGCGCCGCTCTGTAGCACCCCGTCGCCAAAATAGGAACATGTGGTGGGCCGGCAATCGCCGGCCCACCACTCTTTTGTCATTGTCGCCCCCGGACACGAATAGCTCGCGGAGGACCGGAGCGTCGGCTCGTTGCGACAGTGGTTCGATCCGCCGACGAGAAACCACGACAATTGTAGATAGTTATCCCGGTGAATAACGAAATAGGATTCTCGACAAGATCCCTTTCGCGGAAGAGTCCACCGGTCGGCGGACCCTGCCGCGGATCTACCGCGTCCAGTAACGGAGGAAGCCGCTATGGCCAGGCGTTTCTCGGCTGCCATCGCGCTCGGTGCACTCGTCGTGCCCGGCGCCCTGGTCGTCGAGTCATCCGCGTACGCGAACGAGTCGGTGGAGAGGCGGGTCGATCTCTCGGTCGGGCTGTCCGACCATATCAATCTGGCCGGCACCGGGTTGGTGTCGGCGGTCCTGCGGAGCACCGCGGCCTTCGATGCCACCGCTGTGGACCCCGGAAGTGTCATGCTCGGTGCGCCCGGGGCTGGGGGTGCGTCACCCGCGAAAAGCGCCGACGGTGCGGTGATCGCCACGAAAAGAGATATCGACGGCGACGGCCGTGCCGACCTCGTGCTGCACTTCGACAAGGCGGATCTCACCGGTGACGGCGGACTCGGCCCGGACAGTGCTGAATTGACGTTGTCCGGTCGGTTGTCCGACGGCCACGAGATCACCGGCGTCGACCACGTCGACACCGAGATCGCATTCGAGATAAAGTTCGCCGAGTCGCTCGAGATCCGCGGGGCGAACGCCGGCCTGCGCAGCGAGCGCGGCCAGAGCCTGCGGCCGGTCGAGAGCGTCCTCGACCGGCATGGCCGGGTTCGGGACCTGGTGCCGATGGTGCAGAGTGTCTCGTCGGCCGAGCTGGCCGAGCTCGCCGATGAGGCGGCTGAGCGTACCGGCGAGGCCGCGCCCGACATGTCCTCCTGGTACCGCCTGACCATGCCCTCCGGGGTGGACGCCGAGGCCGTTCTGGCCGAGCTCGCGGCGCTGCCGGAGATCGCGCACGTCTATCCGGTGCCGGAGCCGGTGCCGCCGCCGTCGACCACGCCGGACTTCACCGGTCGGCAGGGATACCTCCGCCCGGCGCCGACCGGGATCGACGCCGACTTCAGCCGGCGCGACTCCCGACTGCGCGGCACCGGGATCAAGGTCGCGGACCTCGAGTACGACTGGAATCCGTTCCACGAGGATCTGCAGTTGGACTGGTCGAGCGATCTGGGCAGCGACGCCTTCCCGCGCTACACCGGCTTCGCCGACGAGCACGGCACGGCGGTGTTCGGCATCATGGCTGGCGGTGACAACGAGTACGGCGTCACCGGCGGCGTCCCCGACGCCGAGTTCTACGGCATCTCGCCGAACGAGCGGCTGGCCAACGGTCGCACCTCGTGGAACCCGGGGCCGGCACTGGTCTACCTGGCGGCCAACGGCGGCCTGCGACCGGGGGATGTCGTGCTGTTGGAGCAGCAGACCTCGAGCCCGCTCGGCGGCAGCCGGTACGCGCCGCTGGAGTGGATCCCGGCGGTGTTCGACGCGATCAAGCTGCTAACCGGGCTGGGCGTAACCGTGGTGTCGACCGGAGGTAACGGCAACACCAACTCCGACGACCCGATGTACACCCGCAACGGCATCCGCTGGTTCGACCCGACCGTGCAGCACTCCGGCTCGATCATGGTCGGGGCCGGGAGCAGCACCGGTCACGATCGGCTTAGCTTCTCCAACTACGGCACCCGGTTCGACCTGCAGGGCTGGGGGCAGAACATCACCACCACGGGGAGCAACGGAAACCTGCAGGGTGGAACGAACCCCGCGAACCTCAACATCCGTTACACGCAGTCGTTCGGTGGCACGTCGGGCGCCGGGCCGATCGTGACGAACGCCGTCGTGGCCATCCAGTCGTATCTCAAGGCCACCGGCCAGGAACCCTGGAGCAGCCAGAAGATCGTCGAGGTGCTTCAGGCCACCGGTACGCCGCAGGGCGCGGCGACGGCGGGCGAGCACATCGGACCGCTGCCGAACCTCGAGGCCGCCTTCAAGGCGATCGAGGTCGACGCGCCGGTGACGACCATCGCCCTGAGCCACCATGACGACCCCAACGTGCAGTGGGTGGCCAACCCGCTGGTCACGCTGAGCGCCGACGACGGTTGGGGCGCCGGTGTTTCCGGTATCGAGTATCGCCTCGATGGTGGACCGTGGCAGGACTACCAGGCGCCGTTCCGGGTGAAGGGACCGGGCCAGCGCACGATCGAGTACCGGGCAACCGACCACAACGGCAACGTCGAGATCGCCAAGACGTTGACCTTCGACAACCCATCGGTGCCGGTGCGCCGCTAGACGGCTCCCGCCGGGCCCACCTCGGTCAGGTCGCCGAGGTGGGCCCGGTTGCCTGCCCTCGGCCGCCACTGTGGACGCTGGCCGTCCGCTGGCACCCAGGCAGGCGCAGCCAAGTTCTTGACCGCCCCGGCCCCCTCCGGTGTGATAGTGCAATAGCACACCTGGGTCCTCCGTCACGCACAAGCGTTACACGGAAAGGGGACATTGTGACAGACATGCTCATCCCACGACGAACGCCCTGGCGACGGAAGTGGCGGCACCTTGTTGCCGCGGCGGGTGCCGTCGTCCTGCTCGCCACCACGCCGATCCAACCAGGCTACGCCGCACCCCCGGTCGACGGCTCGGGCAAGCTCCAGCCGGTCGATCCGCAGAACTGGAAGAACCAGTACGACATGACCTGGGCGGACTGGAAGGACATTCCACACACCCAGTGGAACGACCCGAACGTCAAGCCGTCCGTGCGGGGTCTGCGTATCGCCCTGGTCGCGGTCGACTTCGCCGACCAGCCGTTCGTGATCACTCAGCCCAAGAAGAGCGACCAGTTCGGTAACCCGCAGATCGACCCGATCAGTCGCGATGCCGTCCCGGAGTTCTATCGGAACTACTACATGACTCCCAACGAGCTCAACCATGGGCGCACCATCCACGAGTACTGGATGGAACAGAGCCGTGGCCAGTTCGGGGTCGCCACGCTCGACGCGTTCGGGCCGTACCGGATGCCGCGGCACCTGTTCGAGTACGGCCTGAACGAGTGGAACCAGCAGTCGGCCTGCCCCAAGGGGTTCACCTGTAACGGAAACCTCGACAACGACGCGGCCAACGCCTGGCGCGCCGATCAGCACTGCACCGGCAACTGCGGGTACGACGTGATCCTGCGGGTCTATGCCGGATACGACGAGACGAGCATCTGGCAGGAATTCGGCGAGATGATGTTCCTCAACAAGGAGGACATCCCCGACGAGTGGGGCCCGCCGGCCGAGTTCAACAAGGACGGCAGCCTGCTGAACTGGGCGCCGACCCGCTACGTCGAATGGACGTCGTGGAAGGCGGCCGCCCAGCACTGGGGCCTGTCCTCGATTCGGCAGGGGGAGAGCTCCGGCACGATCACCCATGAGATGGGCCATTTCTTCTTCCGGATCGGCGACAACAACAACAATCCGTTCGCCCACCGGCAGAATCCGCCGCAGCCGCTCCACCGGGTCGGCTCAGCACCGTGGGACATGATGGACCGGGGATCGTTCAACGGGCCCGGCGGCCACCACATGCGCTGGGTGGTGCCGCCGAACCAGGGTGGCTGGAGCCCGGCCGGCCTGATGCTTCGCAACAAGATCAACATGGGCATCGTTCCGGACAGCAACGTCCTCCAGATCAGCCGTGAGGCCCTGGCCAACTCGGGTGTCGTCGTTGCCGAGGTCACCGCGCGGGCCGTCGATCCCGGATCGAAGGGCGTCTCCGGCGTCAAAGTCGCCCTGGACGGCGCGGGTCGCCCCGACCGCACGCCCGACTGCAACATCAACACGGATCCGTTCTGCCACGGCAACACCGGCTGGGACGACTACACCGTCGAGGTCGTGGACCGGATGGGCTTCGACTCGTTCACCCCGGACAACGGCGTCCTGATCGCGAAGAACAAGAGCCGGGAGAGCAACACCTGCGGCTACAACTGCTTCGACTGGGTGATCGACGCCAACCCGCAGGACATCGAGATGGTGGACTACTACGCGCCGGACGGCACCCCGGTGATGGCCACCATTGCCGACCACCGCCAGCTCAACGACGCCCTCTTCCACGCCGGGACCGACTCCGGTTCGAAGTACGAGTACGTCGACGAGGCAAACCGACTGCACGTCTACGTGTTGGACCTCCGCCGGGACGCCGACGGCATCCTCACGTACACGGTGGCTATCCGGTCACTGGACGGATCCGGGCCGAACGCGCGCGGCGTGGCGCTGGGGCAGCCGGTGAAGCAGGGCATCCAGCCGTCGCGGACCGCGCAGTGCACGTTCCCGCTGAGCAACACCGGAGCGGCGGGCGTCACCGCCGGACATCCACGCGACCTGTCGGCGTACGTCGACTCCGACGTCTACCGTCTCTCGGCGAACTCCGCGGGCAACGGCTGGACGACGTGGATGCCGTACGAGGTCGTGGCGGCGAAGGCCGGCGGCACGGTCGAGGTGCCGGTCTACGCCACCCGGACCCCCGGTTCGGCCGACCGGGCCACGGTCACCCTGACCGCGACCTCGGAGAGCGACCCGAGCAAGTCGACGAGCGTGACCTGCCAGGTGCACGTCAAGGACACCACTCCCGGCGCCGGTGAGGGCCAGGGGCAGTGACCCGGAGGTAACTCGCCAGACGCGTCCGGCGGCAGCCCGATCGGGCTGCCGCCGGTTGTGTTACCGCGCCCGCGGATGGACGACTACGATCTGAGGTGAGAGGGCTGGAAGCCGAACGGCTACTGCGGCTGGAACGCAAGGCGGCCCGCCAGAAGCGGGCCCGTGAACCGTTCGAGCGCACCTCGAACCGCCTGCACCGCACATACGACCAGATCGCCGGGTTGCGCGCGAGAGCCAAGCGCCGCCGCCACGACTGGCAGCACAAAACCACCACGGCCATCGCGCAGCAGTACGGCATCGTGGTGGTGGAACGCCTACGGATCAAGAATATGACCCGATCGGCGAAGGGCACCGTTGAGCGGCCGGGAAATAGGGTGCGGCAGAAAGCCGGACTGAACCGGGTGATGCGCAACGAGGCGCACGCCCGCACAGTCGCCCTGCTGGAGTACAAGCTGGCTGAGCGCGGCGGACAACTGCTGCCAGTCCCGGCCGAGTACACGTCGCAAACGTGCTCAACCTGCGGGCACCGAGACCCGACGTCTCGTGCCGGCATCCGCTTCGCGTGTACCTCATGCGGTTGGGTCGGCCACGCCGACACGAACGCGGCAGTGAACATTCTCAACGCGGCCGGGCTTGGCCGTGTACGGACGTGGAGCCCCGCACCTGAGGGCTGTGAAGCGTCAACCACCCGGCGGGCCGCATGAGCGCCGCCATGAATTTGCCCTCCTTCAGGGGGCAGAGGAAGTCAATTGGCGACGAGGTCGTCGAGCTGCGTGCGCAGCGTGTCGGTGCCGCCGGGCCAGCCACGGAGCAGTTTGCCCCCCTTGCTCACCAGCGCGACCAGCGGCGGCTCCTCCACCCGATACTTCCGCCAGATCTGTCCGGTCGGATCGATCCCCACCGGGTGTTCGACCCGGTTGTCGCGGACGTACTGGCTCATGCGCTCGACGGTCGAGTCGGTGCCCACGCCCACGAAGAGGACCACGTCCCGGTAGTCCTTGGCGAGCTGGTTGATCTCCCGCTGCTGGTCGGCGCAGAGCGTGCACCAGGCTTCGAGGAAGACCAGGACGACCGGGCGACGGTCCCACTGCTCGGCCATGTTCAGGGCCGTCCCGTCGAGCAGTTCCAGGGTGAATCCGGGCGCCCGCGGAGCGTTCGCTGGCGGGGCGACGAAGGTGACGCCCTTGGGTACCGGACCCGGGAGGGCCGCCGGCGGGGGCTGGTCGACCTTGCCCGTCGAGCCGGTGCAGCCGGCGAGCGCCAGGGCGACGACGAGCAATGCCGGAAGACTGCTGCGGAATCTCATGAAACCACCACCTCGCCCGCGATGTCCGCGGCGTCGCTCTTCTTGATCGGCACGGCCGGGCGATCTTCCAGGACCAGCACGTGTCCCTCGACCTGCTCCGTCGCCTCGACCTTGAGCAGCATCACGCACAGCGTCGGCTCGCGCTTGACCTTGCTGAAGTCGACGTCCATCGCCTTCTCCGAGGTTCCGGTGGGGAGGGTGCCCCGCGCGATCTCGCGGCCGTCGCCGTCCTTGATGACGAACGGCGCCTCGGCGTGGGCGAAGCGGTAAGGCCCGGCTCCGGAGCAACTGGTGCCGGGCGGGCGCAGGTTCCAGTCGGGCACGGTCAGTCGGATGACCTGGGTCTTCACTGGGGCGGAGGGTGGGTCGGAGCAGCCGCTCGCGAGTGTTGCGCCGAGCATGGCCATGCCGAGCAGAAGCCCTCGTCTTTGGTTCATCGAGTTCCTCTCGACTCGAGGGCCCGTCCGCGCGAGCGTTGGCGGCCGGGTCGCTCATGGACGCTGGCGGTCGTGCTTGCGTTGGCTTGCCGTTTGTGGCGAGTCGACGCGGTGCGCGTGACCTCGGACTCCCGGGATCACGATCGAGAAGGGAGGCTGCAATTGTACATTGCACCAGCCGGTTTCGCGCCTTCCATTCGGCAGGCGATCAAGCTGTCGATGGACATCGTCGGCCGGTACGGTGGGCCCTGCCGCCCGCCCTGGGTGCCGCTCATCGCCGAGCAGCAGCGCGTCGTCCGGGAGGCTACCGAAAAGGCGATCGCGGCCGGATGCCGATAGCGAGAGGGCGGTAGACATTTGCGCACCAACCGGGTGTTCCATGCGGTCGACTCGCACACCGAGGGCATGCCGACCCGGGTGATCACCGGTGGCGTCGGTGTCATCCCCGGCAGTTCGATGGCCGAACGCCGCCAGCACTTCCTCGACCATCTCGACCACATCCGCACGCTGCTGATGTTTGAGCCTCGTGGACACTCGGCAATGAGTGGGGCCATTCTGCAACCGCCTACTCGACCGGACGCCGACTGGGGTGTGCTGTATATCGAGGTGAGCGGGTGCCTGCCGATGTGCGGGCACGGCACCATCGGGGTGGCCACGGTGCTGGTGGAGACCGGCATGGTGCCGGTCACCGAGCCGGTGACCGAGATCCGCCTCGACACGCCCGCCGGCCTGGTGGTCGCCGAGGTGGCGGTACGCGACGGGCGTGCCGAGTCGGTCACCTTGCGGAACGTCCCGGCGTACGCGCACGAGTTGGACGCGACAGTCGAGGTGCCCGGGCTCGGTACGCTCACCCTCGATGTCGCGTTCGGCGGCAACTTCTACGCCATCCTCGGGCTCGGCCAGCTCGGCATCGCGTTCGCCCCGGCGGACGGCCGGCTCCGGCAGCGGATGCTGGACGCCGGGCTGGCCATCATGGATGCGGTTACCGAGCAGCTCAAGCCGGTGCATCTGGAGAATCCCGACATCGCCGGCTGCCATCACGTCTATCTCGCGGCGCCCGGTTCGGACGCCCGGCACTCCCGGCACGCGATGGCCATCCACCCGGGCTGGTTCGACCGGTCACCGTGCGGTACCGGCACCTCAGCCCGGATGGCCCAACTGCACGCTCGAGGCGAGCTGCCGTTGAACACCGACTTCGTCAACGAGTCGATCATCGGAAGCCGGTTCGTCGGGCGGCTGCTCGAAGCCACCACCGTCGCCGGCCGGCCGGCGGTGGTGCCGATGTTCACCGGTCGCGCCTGGATCACCGGCACCGCGCAGTACTTCCTCGACCCTACTGACCCGTTTTCCGCCGGATTCCTGCTCTGACCAACTCGGTAGCGGGAGCAGGGCAAGGCGGCGCAGGAGTTCTACCGATCTGAGGCGAGAGGGCTGTCGTCTTCAGGCGGCAGATGAATCGCTGCCCTGGCGCCGCGCTGTTAGTTGTACGTCGTCTGTATACTAGGGACGTGGCTGGGTATCAGACGAATCGCGGGGCGACGTACAGCCTCGGATACCACGTCGTGTGGTGCCCGAAGTACCGTCGGCCTGTGCTCGTCGGCCCGGTCGCCGAACGTCTGCGGGACCTGATCGGACGCAAGTGCGCCGAGCATGGTTGGTCGATCGTGGCGCTGGAAGTCATGCCTGATCACGTTCACCTGTTCGTTCGAGCGGACCCGGCGGCGTCGCCGTCGTATGTCGCGAATCAGCTCAAGGGCTTCACCTCGCGGGTGTTGCGCGACGAATTCCCGCAGCTGCGCAGCCGGCTACCCACCCTGTGGTCCCGGTCGTTCTTCGTGTCGTCGGTCGGCAACGTGTCCGTGGCGACCATCGAGAAGTACGTCGAGACCCAGTGGGAGCGACCGTGGAGGAAGGGAGGGACGTCGTGAAGATCAATCGCGGATATGTGCGTCGTCTCATCCTCACCCCGGGGCAGGTCGCCGCCCTCGATGTGCAGGGGCATGCCGCCCGCGCCTTGTGGAATTTGCTGCACGAGTGGTGGATGTGGGGTGGCACGGGCCGACGGCCGAGCCTTAAGGATGCTGACGAGGCGATCCGCCAGGCCCGCCGGGATATTCCTTGGCTTGCTGACCTTCCAGCCCAGGCCGCCCAGCAGGTGTTGAAGACGTACGTGCGGGCATGGAAGAACTTCTTCGAGGGCCGCGCACGGCCGCCGGAATTCAAGAGCCGGGTACGGTCGCGCATGGGCGTGGATGTGCCGCAGGCCCGCGATCTCGCGGTCACCCGTCTGTCCCGCCGCGTCGGGCAGGTACGCGTTGCGAAGGTCGGCGTGATCCGGTTCCGCTGGTCCGGGCCGATCCCCGGCATCGGCCGGGAACCCGGACGCACGACCGGCGCCCGCCTCGTCAAGGATGTGCTGGGCTGGCACATCGTGTTCCGCACCGAAGTGCAGACCGCAACACCGGCACAGCACAACGGACCCGCTGTCGGGATCGACCGGGGCGTCAACGTCGCCCTGGCCCTGTCTGACGGCAACGACCAGACGCACGGAGCCTGGCTGCGGCCCAAGGAAGCCGAACGGATGCTGCGGCTGGAACGCAAGGCGGCCCGCCAGAAGCGGGCCCGTGAACCGTTCGAGCGCACCTCGAACCGCCTGCACCGCACATACCACCAGATCGCCGGGTTGCGCGCGAGAGCCAAGCGCCGCCGCCACGACTGGCAGCACAAAACCACCACGGCCATCGCGCAGCAGTACGGCATCGTGGTGGTGGAACGCCTACGGATCAAGAACATGACCCGCTCGGCGAAAGGCACCACCGAACAGCCGGGCCGTAACGTGCGGCAGAAAGCCGGCCTGAACCGGGTCATGCGCAACGAGGCGCACGCCCGCACGGTTGAACTGCTGGAGTACAAGCTGACCGAGCGCGGCGGGCAACTGTTGCCGGTGCCGGCCGCGTACACGTCGCAGACGTGCTCGACCTGCGGGCACCGCGACCCAGCGTCCCGCGCCGGTATCCGCTTCGTGTGCACGTCATGCGGTTGGACCGGCCACGCCGACACGAACGCGGCAGTGAACATTCTCCACGCGGCCGGGCTTGGCCGTGTACGGACGTGGAGCCCCGCACCTGAGGGCTGCGAAACGTCAACCACCCGGCGGGCCGCATGAGCGCCGCCAAGAATCTGCCCTCCTTCAGGGGGCAGAGGAAGTCAAACTTCGCTGCACACGGTCACGGTGGCGGCCGCATAGACATGAGCATGAGACGATCCGGGTGTCGCGGGATGGTTGGATCCGGTCCAACTATCCTACGAGCGAAGGGGGTGCGGTAATTGGCGCAGTCGTTGCATCTGCCGATGCTCGAGGTGCGGCGTAGCGTGCGTAGCCAGGTCGCTCACGCCCTGCGCGCGGCGCTCGTCGCCGGTGAGATGCGGCCCGGGGAGATCTACTCCGCGCCCACCCTTGCCGCGCAGTTCGGCGTATCGCCCACGCCGGTGCGGGAGGCGATGCTGGACCTGGTCAAGGAGGGCCTGGTCGAGACGGTGCCCAACAAGGGTTTCCGGGCCACCGAGCTCACCGACGAGGAACTGGACAACATCACCGAGATCCGGCAGCTTCTCGAGGTTCCGATGACCGTCCGGGCGGCGGGCGTGGCAGGCGCCGACGACCTGGCCCGCCTGCGGCCGATGGCGCAGCGGATCGTCGAGGCGGCGCAGGAGAAGGATCTGATCGCGTACATCGAGCATGACCGCGTATTCCATCTGGAACTGCTCGCACTGGCGGGCAACGCGAACCTGGTCTCGCTCGTCGGCGAGTTGCGGTCCCGGACGAGGTTGTACGGCCTCACGCGGCTCGCCGCCGACGGCGAGTTGGCCTCCTCGGCAGCGGAGCACCTCCAGATGCTCGACCTCATCGCCGCCAACGACGGGCGTGGCCTCGAACGGCTGATCAAGGCGCACATCGGACATGTGCGCGGTAGCTGGGCCGGCCGAGAGGAACGCCCGAGCAAGCAGCGGTCGCGAGTCGTGGCAGCGACCCAGGAGCACGTCCGCTGATTCCGGCGGTCGACCGGTGCCGGCGTACGGCCCCGGTCGGCCGAACCGCGGCCACCGGCACGTCACGGGACGGTGCCGTGTCGCCGTACCTGTGACAGGTCCACACGAAAGGAGGGAGCGACGGGCTCCCGGGCCACCCGGACTGCCCAGTCGCGAACCCGATGAGCGCGGTTCACACGCTGAGCGTCGTCAACGCTGCCATCTTCGACGGCGTCTCGGCCGAGCTGGCCGACGGCGTGGTCCACATCCACGACGGGGCCATCGTGTCGCTCGACGGCCCCGCCCACGGCGAGGTGATCGACGCGCGTGGTGGCACGGTCATACCCGGCCTCATCGACGCCCACTTCCACGCCTACGGCACCGGGCTGGATCTGCTCGCGGTCGAGTCCAGCCCCCTGAGCTACCTCTCGCTGGCCGGGGCCCGTCGACTCGCATCCGCCCTCAGCCGAGGGTTCACCACCGTGCGTGATGTGGCGGGCGGCGACCCCGGCCTGGCGAGGGCCGTCACCGAGAAGCTCATCACCGCGCCGCGGTACCTGTACACCGGGCCGGCGCTGTCGCAAACCGGCGGGCACGGCGATCCGCGCCCGGGGGACCTCGACGTGTGTGCCGGCGGAGCACATCTGGCCGAGATTGTGGACGGGGTCGACGCGCTGCGTCGTGCCGTCCGGGACCGCTTCCGCAAAGGCGCGCACGCAATCAAGATCATGGCGTCTGGTGGGGTGGTCTCGCTGACCGACCCGATCCGCATCCCGCAGTACTCGTCGGCAGAGATCCAGGCGGTGACCGATGAGGCCACCAGGCGTGGCAGCTACGTCGCTGCCCACGCGTACTCGCCGGAGGCGATAGCCCACGCCGTGACCAACGGGGTGCGCACCATCGAACACGGCAATCTCCTGGACGCGCCGACCGCCGACCTCATGGCTGAGCGTGGCGCGTTCCTCGTGCCCACACTGGCCGCCTACGACGCCATGGACCGGCGCGGCGAACAGGTCGGGCTCGCGCCGATCGGGCGGTCGAAGAACCGCGAGGTGTTGACGGCCGGCCGGCGGGCGATCGAGCTGGCCCGGGCGGCAGGCGTTCCGATCGGATTCGGCACCGACCTGATGGGCGTGCTGGAAGACGAGCAACTCACCGGGCTGCGGCTGCAGGTCGAGGTCGAGGGGGCGCTCGAGACGTTGCGCTCCGCGACCTCCGTCAACGCCGAGATCATCGGCCGGCCTGATCTGGGACGTATCGCCGTTGGTGCCCGGGCCGACCTCGTGATCCTGCCCGGTAACCCGCTTGAGGACCCAGCGGTCCTGTGGGCGCACCCAGGACGCTGGAGGGTCGTCAAGGACGGCCGGCTGGTCTAGCCATCCTTCCAGTCCGGCGGGAGCGCCGCCGCGTACTACCGGGCGGCGATCGGGCAGGTTCGGCACGCCTTCGACCGGATGCTGGCCGCGCGCTGCCGATCGGTCGTTCGCTCCGGTGCCGCCGGCGGGCGCACGCGCTCAGGTCGAGTTGGCGCTCGCCGCCGCCATCGAAAGTGACGCCGATCACACATTGCATTCCCCTGGTTGCAGAGGGGGCACTGCCGACGCTTAACCCTGAGCTGGGAGTCAACAAAGGACCCGGGTGCCGAATGGGAGAGGTGTCGTGGCGGCTGCGGATGTCTAGCGCGGGGTCAGGAGTCCGCGCCAGAAACGTGCCATCTGGCGGGTGTGCCCGTCGGTGGTCCGCGACGCCCACCGAGCCCTCGTCGATGTCGGCAACTGGTCCAACGGCAACGTCGTGCGGGCATCTCTCGACGTCTCACGCCCTTGCTTCAGGGCACCAGCTGGCCGTGCGGCTGCCCTAAGCTCGGCGTGAACAACAGATCGTGAAGGAGCTCGATGTCTGAGGCGAAGGTCATCCCCGGCCGGGCTAGGTCGGTTTCCCTACGCAACGCACTACCGCGTCTGGTCCGGGACCCGTTGGGGGCTCTCGTTCATTTCGGGGACGAGTCCGGTGGCGAGATCGTGCGGCTGAACCTCGGCACCTTCCGTCCGTACCTGGTTACCCACCCCGAGCACCTGCAGCAGATCCTGCGTGACAGGACCAACTACATCCGCGACGGCGAGAGCATGCTGTGGCGTCCCGTTCGCCGAGCGGTCGGTGACGCGATCCTCGTCACCGAGGGAGAGTTGTGGGAGTCCAGTCGGGACACCCTCCAGCCGCTGTTCACCGCCAAGCGTGCCGAGATGCTGATCGACCGGATGGCGGTAGCAATCGCAGAGGCGGTCGAAGCTCTGGATGAGCCGGCACGAACGGGCCAGGCCGTCGACGCGGTTACCCTGATGTCGCGAATAGTGTGCCGGGCCACCACCCGGGTGCTCTTCGGCAAGAAGATCCCTTTGCCCGATGCGCTCCAGATCTTCATGCATCTGGGCACGATCACGCGGACGATGGTGCCTCGAATGCTCGCCCCGGGCGTGCCCTACTGGATTCCCATGCCCGGTGACCGTGCGTTCCGCAAGGCCGTGGAGGGCATTGACGCACTGGTCCTGCCGATCATTCGGAAGGAGCGCGCGAACCCGGGCGACGGCGACGACATCATCGCGACGCTGTGCCGCCCGCGGGCTGACGGATCGCAGGCCAGCGAGGAGCAGATCCGCAGCGACGTCGTCGCCATGTTTTCGACCGCCAACGAGACCACGATCGCCGTCTTGTCCTGGCTGTGGCCGGTCCTTGAGGCGCACCCCGAGGTGGCCGACCGGCTGTATGCCGAGATCGACGAGGTCGTCGGGCGTGGGCCGGTGCAGCGAGCGCACATTCCGGAGTTGCGCTACAGCCGGATGGTCCTGGACGAGATGCTGCGCCTTTGGCCTGCGGGCTGGACCATCCCGCGTACAGCGGTCGGGGAGCAGGTCCTGGGCGGCGTTCGGATCGAGGCCGGAGCGACCATCCTGATCAGCCCGTACGCGACGCAGCGGATGGCGACGTTCTGGGATCGCCCGGACGTCTTCGATCCGGAGCGGTTCTCCCCTGACCGCCCGAAGCGGCAGTATCGCTACAGCTATTTCCCCTTCGGGGGCGGCCCACACCAGTGCATCGGCCAACACCTCTTCCTTCTCGAGGCTCCCATCATCATGGCCACGCTACTGAGCCGGTTCCGTTTCCGGCTCGGGCAGCCAGCCGACCTTACGCCGCGGCTCGGCGCATCGCTGCGGCCCCGACCAAACACGCTCACTCTGCTACTGCGCGAAGGCTCCGCGGTCTCGTGACTCCAATCCCGCATGCACTGCTCGCCGCAGACGACCTGCTCACCGTGGCGGAGCAGGGACGGATCTGCGCGTTGGCCGCCCGCCTCGAACGTGACTTACACGAGGTCGTGTCCCACCACCAGGACCTGTTTACCGGCCGGCCTTTCGACTCGGCACTGATCAGCAGCATTGCGATGTCGATCGCCGCCACTGCGCCCGAATACACAGCTGAGCAGCTGCGCGTGACAACGCGGATTCTGCTATGGGTGTTCGCGGCGGACTGGCAGATCGACTACCTGGCCCGTACTGCAGACGACGTGCGGGCAGTGATCGCTGGCTGCCTCGCGGTTGCCGACGGCAGCGCGCCCCCCGACATGCACCCCCTGGCCCGGCTATTGGCCGAGATCCGCGACGAGTTGGCGCCGACGCCAGCGTTTGCCGCCATGCAGCCGATGTGGCGAGAAGAACTCGGGCGAATGTTCGCGGCCGTCGAGCAGGAATGGAACTGGAAAACCACGCACGAGGCCACATCAGGCCTACGACGTTGCGCCCCGACGCTCGATGAGTACCTCGGCAACGCCGACAACCTCGCCTGCGTGCTGGTCAACGTGACGCACTGGATCGTCATCGGGGATCAGGACTGCCTCGACCACTGCGCAGACCTGAGAGTCGCCAGCCGCGAGGTGCAGCGCGCGTTGCGGCTCGTCAACGACCTAGCCACGTATCGGCGCGACCTCCAATGGGGGGACCTGAATGCGCTCATGCTCGTCGACGACTCCGCCGAGGTGACCGCCAGGCTCACAACACTTATCGAGGGCTGCCACGAGCTGATTCGGCCGTTGGAAACAACCTGCCCGGGGCAGGCTGCCTACATGAGACGCCAGATCGCGTTTACGAGCGGCTTCTACGAGGTGTCGGACTTCTGGGGCAGCCTGTGAGCAGCGAGAGCACCATGATCACCGACACGGTGAACGGCGCCATCGACGTCGCCGTACGTGATCTGATCGCCAGCCTGGTGGCGGAGCCGTGGGGTCATGTTGCCCCGTCGGTGTACGAGACCGCGCGGCTCGTGACGCTGTCTCCGTGGCTCGGCGGGCATGGCGAGCGCATCACATACCTGCTGCAGAGCCAGCGGGCGGACGGGGGGTGGGGCCCGCCGCAGGGGTATGCGCTGGTTCCCACCCTGAGCGCCACCGAGGCGCTGCTCGGGACCCTCCGGCGGATGGGATCAGGGGCGCAGCGGGATCACGGGGAGGCACAACTGGCCACTGCGGCCGCCCGAGGCCTGCAGGCGCTCACCAACTGGCTACGCGCAGATCTCCTGGTGCCGGACACGCCGGGAGCGGACCTTATCGTGCCGTCCCTGGTGGCAGAGATCAATCAGCATCTCGACCATGTGGCAGCGCCCTGCCTCGAACCCTGGCAGGGCGGGCGGTTAGGCCTGCCAGCGGGCATGGACGAGATCCGCCTCGTCAAGGTCCGACACGCGATGGCGGCTGGAGCTGAGCTGCCAGGCAAGTTGCTGCATTTCCTGGAGGTCCTGGGCCCTGCTGCCCGCCGCGCCGCGGGTATCCACCCGGTGGGGCCCGGCACGGTCGGCGCCTCGCCGGCGGCAACCGCTGCCTGGATCGGCACCCCCGATTCACTTACCCCCACCGACCCGGCCCTGGCTTACTTGGCAAAGGTTGCTGGCGGTGGACCGGTGTCGTGTCCGCTTCCCATCACCGTTTTCGAACAGGCGTGGGTGGTGAGCGGACTGGCACGCGCCGGCATGCGGTTCGCGGTTCCCCCAAGCACTGTGGCAAGCCTGGGCGCGGCGATGGACCCGATGGGCACACCCACCGGGCCAGGGCTTCCCGCCGACGCGGACACCACGTCGGTGGCGCTGTTTGCGCTCGGGCAGATCGGCCAGCCTGTAGACCCCAGAGGCCTGTGGACGTACGAAACCGCGGACGGGTTCTGCACATGGCCGGGTGAGGATGGGTTCTCAGTCACCACCAACGCGCACGTCCTGGACGCCATCGGTCAGTATGTGCACAGCGCCAATCCCGCGCCACGCTACGTGGCCGCCATCGAACGGCTGACGACGACTCTGCGAGAGCACCAACGGCCCGACGGACAGTGGCACGACCGGTGGCACGCCTCGCCGTACTACGCCACCATGTGTTGCACCCTGGCGCTCAACGACTTCGGTCGCGGGCACATGGCAGTAGAGGCGGTGGCGAGGGCCGTCGACTGGGTCCTGTCCACCCAGCGGTCCGACGGGTCGTGGGGACGTTGGGGCGGCACCGCCGAGGAGACCGCGTACGCGCTGCAGGTGCTCCTGATTGCGCGCCCGGGTGCCGCTGGTGTTGGCGCGGCCGCGAGGCGCGGCTACGCATACCTGTGCGGCGCGGCGGGCCAGAGACCTGATCCCCCCCTGTGGTACGGCAAGGAGCTTTACCACCCGGCGGCGATCGTCGGCGCCGGGGTGCTCGCCGCCTTGCACCTCGCGCGACAGCGACCGGACGTGACCGCAGCGGCGGCCACCACAACTGCGCCCAACCCCCGACAGGCTGCTGCAAGCCGGTGATCAGGGACGCTTGAGGGACTTCTTAGACACTGCTAGCGTGCCACGTTGTCGCGCACCTAAGATCTCGGGCGCGTCCAGGTAGCACAATTCACCAGGGCTTTGTATCAGATGCTTCAAACGGCCGACTGGGACGGTGTAATGCGTTCTCGCAGTACCAATCTACGCACCAAAGTGGTCGCGATGTTGGCGTCGCTCACCGCCCTGTGGGCGTTCGCGGCGTGGGTGACCCTTCGGGACGGCCTGAATCTGCTCTGGGTCAATACGCTGAACAGCACGGTGTACGAGCCGAGCGCACCCCTGCTGACGGCACTGCAGAACGAGCGCCGACTCACGCTGGCCTACCTGGGTGGTTCAAGCGACAGCCAGGCGCGGACGGCTCTGGACACGCAACGGCACGAGACCGAGCAGCTCGCCGCAAGCTTCAAGGAGTCCGCACAGAGCTGGCAAGCGGATCTCGCTGGCAGCGCGACGCTGGCCAAGCGACTCGACGCCACCTACGCCAGCTTGGATGCCCTTGTCGTCACGAGGAAGTCCATCGATGAGCGCAATATCGACCGGATGAGCGCGGCGGCCGCATTCGCTGACTCGATTGACTCCATCTTCGGTATCTACCACGCCACCGCGAGCCTTGATGACAAAGAGATCGCGGGATACGCCGCCGCGCTCATCCAGCTGAACCGTATGGGGGAGCTGATTTCGCAGGAGGACGCGCTCATGAGCGGTGTCCTCGCCAGCGGTCGGCTTACCGCCGTTGAGCAAGGGCATTTCGCGCAGCTTGTCGGTGCCCAACGATTCGCGGGTGCCGAGACCTCGGCCGAGCTGTCACCCGACGACCGCACCCGATACGAGCAGCTGCTCGCCGGCGACGCCTTCGGCCGTCTCCGGTCGATCGAAGACAAAGTTGTTCGGACCGGCCCCACCCGGTCGAGTCTTCCGGTCGAGGCGGCCCAATGGCGCACCGCAGTGGACGACGCCCAGGCCGAGCTGCAAGATGTCGTAGCGGCTGGCGGCAACGGGATCGTGTCCGATGCCGTAGGCGTGGCCGTCTGGGTCTTCGTCCGGCTGCTCCTCGCGGCAGGTCTTGGAACGATCGCCGTGGCCGCCTCGATCGTTCTCTCGATCACCACTGCCCGTGCGTTGGTAGCCCAGCTGCAGCGGCTTCGCGATGCCGCCCACCAACTCGCCGACGAGCGGCTGCCCGGCGTGGTCGAGCGCCTTGGCCACGGCGAGAACGTCGACGTCGCCGTCGAAGCACCACCGCTGGACTTCGGCTCCGACGAAATCGGGCAGGTCGGTCAAGCCCTCAACCGCGTCCAGGAGACGGCCATCCGCACGGCCGTGGAGCAGGCGGAGCTGCGGCGAAACGTGCGTGACGTCTTCCTCAGCCTCGCCCGGCGTACGCAAGGCCTCGTCCACCGCCAGGTGACCCTTCTCGACGCGATGGAACGCCGGGAGCATGACGCCGACGAGCTGGAGGATCTGTTCCGCGTCGACCACCTCGCCACCCGCATGAGGCGCAACGCCGAGAACCTCATCGTCCTGTCCGGCGCGGCGCCCGGGCGCGCCTGGCGCCGCGACGTACCCATGATCGACGTTGCGCGCGCGGCGATCCAGGAGGTGGAGGACTATACGCGAGTGACGGTGCTGCCGTTCGCCTCAGTAGGCATGACCGGCCGCCCCGCCGGTGACGTCATTCACCTGCTCGCCGAACTCGTCGAGAACGCCCTGTCCTTCTCGCCCCCGAACACGGAGGTCGAGGTGCGGGGGCAGGAAGTGGCGCGCGGCTTCGTCATCGAAGTCGAGGACCGTGGTCTCGGCATGAGCGAGGAAGAACTCGCCGACGCCAACGAACGCATCGCCAGCCCCACAGAGTTCAACCTGGCCAACGCCGACCGGCTGGGCCTGTTCGTCGTCAGTCACCTGGCCAGGCGGCACGACATCGGCGTGAAGCTGAAGGCCTCGCCATACGGCGGGACCACCGCCGTGGTGCTCATTCCGTCGGAGTTGGTGACCAAGAACGAAGGCCCTGCCGCGGGGTCGCCCAAGGCCGGCGGCCTGTCAGCCGACCAGCCCAGCGCGTCCGGCGGGGGCCTGCCCGCATCGGAAGAACGACGGGGGGCGGTGGTGCTGGCGGAGCCGCCGGTCCACCAGCCCACGCTCGAACTACCGGCAATCAGGTCGCGGGAGCCGCTGCGCAAGGCCGCTGATGACGCCGCAACGCCGATGCCGGAGCCACCCGACGCGGGCACCCCGGTGAGGCAGCGTCCACAGCCGATTGCGGATCGCACCCCACAAGGGTTGCCCGTGCGGGTGCGGCAGGCGAGCCTGGCTCCGCAACTGCGGGCAGAGGCCGATTCGACGCCAGAAGCGTCCGAGGAGGCCGACGCGGGTAGGTCGCCGGAACAGATTCGCAAGCTGATGAGCCGCTACCAGACCGGCACGCGTCGTGGGCGGGACGACGCGCGGCTGCTCAGCGACGAAGACGCAGAGCCCTCTGCCGCCGATGACTGACCGGCGATGGGGACCGACCGGTAGAAAGAGGAAGAGCTAGTGCAGCAGCAGAACTCTTCGCGGTCCGATCTGGCCTGGCTGCTCGATGACCTGGTCGGACGTGTCAAGCAGACCCAGCATGCCGTCGTGCTCTCGGTGGACGGCCTGCTGATGGCGTCCTCCGCCGGACTTGGCCGTGAGGACGCCGAGCAACTGGCCGCGATCTCATCGGGAATCCAGAGCCTCGCCAAGGGCGCCGGACGCCACTTTGGCGGCGGCCCCGTACGACAGACCGTCATCGAGATGCAGTCGTCGTTCCTGTTCGTTACGGCGGCTGGCCACGGCGCCTGCCTGGCCGTCCTCGCGGCCGAGGACGCCGACGTCGGGCTGGTCGCGTACGAGATGGCCATGGTCGTCACGAGAGCGGGCAAATATCTCGCTTCCCCAGCTCGCGGCGACGTCCAGCTCACGGGGAGGTAGAGGCCGTCCATGACGAGGCCTGACACAGAACCGCTGTGGGTCGATGACGAGGCCGGACCGGTGGTGCGGCCTTACGCCATGACCCGCGGGCGGGCCAGACCGAGGAACGGCTTCAACGTGATCTCCCTCGTAACCGCGACCCGGGCGGTGCCGTACATCGACATCGGCCTGGTGCCGGAGCACGCTCAGATCATCGAGTTGTGCCAGCAGCCGCTCGCGCTGGCAGAGGTTGCCGCGTATCTCCGACTGCCACTCAACACGGTCCGCGTCCTGCTTGACGATCTGGTCGCGCGCCAGCTTGTGCAGGTCTCCGAACCCCGTCCGCCCGCCACTCTTCCCGACGACAGCGTATTCGAGGCGCTCATCCATGGACTACGAGAACTCTGACAGGGACGATCGGACGATCCTGCCCACCGCCCTCAAGATCCTTATTGCGGGTGGCTTCGGCGTAGGCAAGACCACCCTCGTCGGATCGGTCAGCGAAACCCAGCCGCTGCGCACCGAGGAGGTCCTCTCCGAGCGAGGCATCGGCGTGGACGACGTCACCGGGGTCGAGGCGAAGTCCACCACCACGGTGGCGATGGACTTCGGCCGGATCAGCTTCGGCGACGACCTCGTGCTCTACCTGTTCGGCACCCCGGGACAGGACCGCTTCTGGTTCCTCTGGGATGAGCTGGCCCTCGGCGCTCTCGGCGCCGTGGTGCTCGCCGACACCCGCCGCCTGGCCGACTGCTTCCCGTCCATCGACTACTTCGAGAACCAAGGCCTACCGTTCATCGTCGCCGTGAACTGCTTCGACGGCTCTCGACAGTACAACCTCGACGAGGTGCAGATGGCGTTGAACCTCGACCCGGACGTCCCCGTAATGCTGTGCGACGCCAGGAAGCGTGAGTCCAGCAAGGAGGTCCTCATCGCCCTGCTTCAGCACGTCATGAAAGGGCGCGGCGTGACGCGCGAGCCCGAAACCGTGAAGTCCTGACGCCGGCTGCGCGGCTCCCAACTACGGCGCACTGCTGCTCGGCCTGGTCGTGGGCTCTGCCATCAGCACCAGGTCGCTGAGTGCGCGCGCCAGACGCAGCGGCCAGCCGGCGACGAACCGGGCGGGCTCATCGACCGCGAAGTCGGTGCGCAACAGGTTCGGCGCGCTCGCGTATCTGCGTACCCATGAGACGATCTCGGACGGCCGCACGCACCGGGCCACCCCCATCGCTTCGGCGGCGTGGGCGTTGAACTCCTCCTGGCCGGGAACCACGTCGACGATGAGGGTCGGCCGGCCGCTGAAGGCTGCCTCGTTGAGGGTGAACCAGCCGGCCTTGCCGATGACCAGGTCGCAGGCCGCTAGAAGCACCTCGAAGTCGTCGGACGGCCCCCGGACCAGCCATGGCCGATGGGCGGCGATGTCGTGGAAGCGGGCCAGCAGTTCCTTGTTGTCTCCCGCGTTGAGGATCAACTGCACGTCCAGATCGCTGCCGGCCAGGTGCCTGGCGGCCGCGAGCACCCCATGTCCCAGCCCCGCACCACCCGCGGTGAGCAGCACTGTGAACCGCTGGCAGAGGCCGAGCCTGTCCCGGGATTCGGCCTGCTGCCGGCGTGTATACAGGGCAGGCAGGACGGGAGCGCCAATGACCGTGACGTTGGACGTGGGCCCCAGCACGCGAACGGCGTGCTCTCGGGTCCCCGGATCGGTCAGCAGCAGCCGGTCGTACCGGCCGTGAAACCAGATCCTGTTGACCGGCCCGCTGTCGGTGACGAGCGGGATGACGGGTGTGTCCCTGGCTGCCTGTCTCTGCGCGCACAGGTAAGCGGCCACCGGATGGGTGGCGATCACAAGATCCGGTGCTATCCGTCGTAGCCACCGTGCCGCCGATCTGCCGAGCGCGAGGTCCGACAACCGGCAGACGATGCCGGGCCATCCGCTCGCAACCTGGTAGAGCCTGCGATGCGGATGACCGTGGAAGCGGCTCGTGGACCACCGGTAGGCGCTGCGGAAGGCGCGATTGAGGTGTAGCGGCCGGAAGAGGTGGGCGAACATGTCCTCGACCGCTACCTCGAGATCGGGATTGCGCTGGCGAAGCAGACAGCCGACGGCGTCGGCCGCCCGCATGTGGCCGTCGCCGAACGGTGCACCAACGACGAGCACCCTTTGTATCTTCCTGCCCGCCACCCTTCGACTTCCCCCACCGTCGCATGTCACCGACCGGATCCCCTTCGGCCTGATCAGCATCGATGACCGCATTCGAACACCAGCCAGCCTGTCCAGGATCCCGCGTGTTCCCCGAATCGGTTCGGCGTACACCTGACCGCTGGTGCGGTGGTCGCCGTCGACGGACTGCCGGTGCTCGACCCGGCCTGGGCCGTCGCTCCCGCCGCGCTGGTCGCGTTGCCAGCCGACATCTCGGCGCTGCGCCGGGATGACTCGGCCGCGGCCAGCGCCTGGCAGCACGCCGTCGGTGGGGTGCTGCAGGAGGCGCTCGCGTCCGGCTGGCGGGCCGACTGGGATCCCAGTGGCGCCTACCGGCTCACCGCGAACAGCCCACGCGCCATGGGCAGTGGTAGTACATCCGTTGGGGTTGGCACGGGCAGCGCCGAGTCGGACGACGTGACGGTTCCGCATCGGTGAATCCGGTCGACATGGTAGATGTGGTGCAGGGGCACCTGGGCGGTGGTGTCCGTATGGCGGCAGCCTGGCCGGCGGCAGGAGGTCGGCGTGATGATCCCGCTGCGATCGGCGTCCAGGAGCCTGGCGCTCCTGCTTCTCACCGCGTTCCCGCCGGTGCTGGAGGCGGTGCTGGCAGCCCGTTCCGGCCTGGGGTCCGCGATGGGAATGGCTCCCCAGGCGAGCGCCCTGCCACCCTTCGCGACCTTTCACGACCTGCGCTGGATCTCCGTCTACCACCACTCATGGCCGCAGTTCGCGGGGGAACTTGCCGTGACAGTCGTGGTACGTGGTCTGTGGGTCACCGCCATCGTGCTGGTCGCCTGGCCGTCGCACGTGCGACCCCGACCGGCGTTGGGCCGGGCGCTGCTCACCGGCATCACGGGCACCGCTGCCCTGATCGTCGTCATGCTGCCCTGGGCCGCGCTCTCGGTGGCACTCAACGCGACATCACTGTCCTGGTTCTTCGTCGGCGACGTGGGTCCGGTGTTCGTGCTGGGACTCGTCATGCAGCGGGCCGGCCTGGTGCCCACCTGGTGGCAGGGGGCACCGCCACCGGCCGCTGTGCTCTGGTCCGTGGTGGCGTTCCTGATCCTGACCGTTGCCTCCGTACTCGTATCCGCCGCCCCGGACCCGTTGTCGATCGCGCTGGCTGCCATCGCGGGTGTGGCGAACGGCTGGCTCTGGCTGCTTCTGCTCGCCGCGGTGCTCGCGGCGCCCGTCCGGTTTGTCCGGGTCCCGGTCGCTCCGCTCGTCGCGGTCGGGCTGGTGGTGGGCATCGCTCCGGCCGGGTTCCTGGGCCGGGCCGCTGCCCAGACGGCCCAGCAACCGCCAGCCCCCCTGCCTGCTGGCCCCGACGGGGATCCGCCGCAGGCCCTCATCTTCGTGAGTGGCTACGACTCCGTCGGCGACGGCGGGTCAGCCGCCGGCGGCCAGCACGTTGCCGACAGCATTCCGTTAGAACTGTTCTCCTACGCCGGTCTTGACGACCAAGGCCGACCGCTGCCGTACCGGGCCGAGCAGACTCAGCAGTCGCTGGAGAGGAGCGCTGAACTGCTCGACGCCCAGGTCACCGAGGTGCACAACCGTACGCGTAAACCGGTGGCGTTGCTCGCGGAGAGCGAGGGCACCCTCGTCGCCCGGACCTACCTGCAGACTCGTCCGCACCCGGCCGTGGTTGCGGTCGTCCTGCTCAGCCCGCTGCCCAACCCGGCCGTTGCGAGCTACCCGCCGTCTGGTGCCGGACGCGGCTGGGGGGTGGGTGCCGGCGTGCAGTTGCGGGCGATCCTGACGGTCGTCAGGTGGTCCAGCCGCCTGCAGGTCGACGCGGACCTGCCGTTCCTCCGCTCGCTCCTGAACAACCCGCAGCGCTACCGCGATCAGATGTTCTGCCCGGTGCCGGGAATACGCATGGTGGCGTTCGTACCGCTCAGCGATGCCCTCGCCGGCCGGCCCGGCAGCCCGCTGGACGTGCCTTTCGTCCTGGTGTACACCCTGCATGGGGGCACGTCCGGCAGCAGCGCGGTGCAGCGACAGATCGTCGAGTTCCTCCACGGCGAGACGCTACCCACCACCGGCGAAGAGCTTTATCGGGTGCTGCGGGCCGCGGCGGCCGCCTGGCAGGCGCCGCCGCTACGGCTCTCCCTCACCCATCCGGCCGGATATAGGACAACCGGCTGTCACGCTTGAACCGCTGCGACGGCAGCCCCGGGTAGCCGGCTCCGGCGCTGCGAGCGCCCTCGCCGTCACCGGCCGGGGCCGGCGACAGCGTGCCGATTTTACGCAACATGAATCGCCGCTTGGAACGCCGCCGGTGTGAAATTGCGCGCTCGCAGTTCTGGGCTAACGCGCACTACCCTTCACCAGATACCTGGAAGGCCGGAGGCCGGCGCGAAACGACGGCTGGAAACGTTGGCCTGGACAGGCCGTCCGAAAATGCCCCCCATGCGTCCGACACGGCGTGGAGAGACATGATTAAGAAGATGCGAGGTCCGGCCGCTTTCCTGCTCGTTGCCCTTTTCGCGGCGATGATCATCGGCCGAATCACGGGTTTGCGCCCGTTCGGAACCAATTTCGCGGCAGCAGGGCCCAAAGTTGAAGCTGTGTCCGACCCGGATGTGGCGAAGAACGACGGGCCTCCAGCCTCGCCGGCTGATCTGTTCAACGGGACGGCGACCTTGGCCCAGCCGAGCGGGTCACCGTTTCCCGGCGCCATCGGCAGCCACGCCGAAAGCACTTCGGTCATCTGGAACGGGCAGTACCTCATGTACTACCGGACCTTCATCAGCCCGGCGGGGGACACCTGCTCCATTCCGCAGGGCGTGGCGATGGCGACCTCGAACGACAGCGGAGCCACCTGGACGCCGGTGGACGGAGGACGTCCGCTGCCGGGCCTGCAGACGGTCCAGCAGGGCCAGAGTTGCAGCTTTGACGACAGCGTCGAAAGCACCTGGGTGTACTCACCGGACGTCATCGCCGATGGATCCCGCCTCGTAATGGTGTTCGAGCAGCGTGACCACGACCCGAACTACGCCGGGCCAGGGCAGGGACGCAGCCTGCACTCCGTTCGATATGTCACCAGCACAGACGGGCGTAACTGGTCGGACAGCCAGCTCCTGCTCTCACCCGGAGCGGTTGGTGCGTGGGACGACGAGATCGGCACGCCCGACATCGAAAAGGACGGGACCGGCTACCTCCTGACGTTCCACGGCCACGACGCGACGGGGCGCACGAAGCAGACGCGCGGGGTGGTGCGGCTCGACACGCTGGACCACGAATACACCGGCGCTCGTCAGAAGATCAACCTGTCGCCGACCCCGGACTGGGCCAACTTCGGAGTCGGCAAGGCGGACATGACTCGCGAGCCCGACGGCTACTGGTACATCGTCTTCGAGGCCTTCTCCGGTGCCAGCGGAGCGTGCGGCCGAACGGACACGCAGACGGTGGTCGGCATCGCGCGTAGCACCGACGCCGTGACCTGGTCGGTGGCACCGACGCCGTTGATCTACGGTCGCGACGGGCTCAGCTGCGGTTACGACATGCCCTCCTGGCAGATCCTCGGGAATGTTCGGGGCATCGTCACGCCCAACGACCCGCCGGAGAGCGGCAGCCTGGTGCGCTGGAACATCGTCGGCAAGGAGGCCCGGAGCGAGCCGTGAGTTCCGTTCGTGCCGCGTGGGCAGGCCGTGTTCCCCCGGCTCACCGGTGCTGTCGGATGCGGTCCCAGGTGCTGGGCGGCTCCAGCCCCACGTCGGTTCGTAGCGGAGTGGCGACCTTGGTGCCGCCGCCGGCGACCGCGGTGACCCGCCCATGCTCGGCCTCGGCCGGCAGCCGCGCCGGTACGGCTGGGATGTCGATGCCCAGCCGTACCGGCATGCCGGGCCAGCCCACCACGGTCAGGTCCTGGGCGGCGTTGAGCGTCGTGCCCGCGCCGAGCGGCCCCCGCACGGTGGCGACCTGATCGCCGGCCCGGACGACGGCGTGCACCCCGATCGCGGCGGCGGCGGTACGGACCAGCGGCCGGGTCACCCGGAACACCCGGTTCAGCTGTACAGGAGTGTTTGCGCCGGGCTGCCCCAGGACGGCGCCCACGATGGTGAATTTCCCGCCGGCCACCTCGACGACGGCGGCGAAGACGAGACAGCCGCCGGCCTCGTCGGTGGACCCGGTCTTGATCCCCACGATGCCGTCCCGGCCGACCAGCGAGTTGTAGTTTTTCACGGTGCCGGCGACCGGCAGGGTGGCCTTCTTCTGCGCCACGATCTCCGCGAACGCCGGCAGCTCCATCGCCTTGCGGGCCAGGACCACCTGGTCGACAGCGGTACTCACGGTGCCCGGGTCGTACCCGGACGGATCGGTGTAGTGAGTGCCGGTCATGCCGAGCGCGGCGGCGGCGTCGTTCATCTTTGCGACGAATGCCTCGATGCTGCCGGCGTCCCAGGCGGCGAGGATCCGCGCCATGTTGTTCGCCGAAGGCAGCAGCAGCGCCTGCAGCGCCTGGCGTTCGGTGAAAACCGCGCCCGCGACGACCGGCACGAGGGACTCGCCGCGGGCCTGCTCCTTCGGGTACGCGGCGGCCTGCTGCACGCTGACAGTGAGCTTCGGGCCCTGCTCGCCACGGTCGAGGGGATGCCCGGTCAGGATGACGTACGCGGTCATCACCTTGGTCACGCTCGCGATCGGCACCGGCTTGCTTCCGCCCGACCTGCCGAGCGAGCCGAGCCCCTCGACCGAGAGGGCGGCCTGCCCGGTTTTCGGCCACGGTAGCGCCGGGGCCGGGCCGGGGATGACCATCGACGCCGGCAGGGCCCGCGTGACCGTCGGCGCGGGCAGTGGGCGGCGCAGTGGCGCGATCGCCACCAGCGCGGTGGCCGCCAGGAGCACGGCCAGCAGGCCACTGATCAGCACCCAGGGGGCGCGGGCGCGACGCCGACTCGGGGGTGGTGGCGGGATCGCTCCGATCGCCTGAGTCGTCGCAGAGTCGAGCATCATGTTTTCCTCCCCATCGGTCGTTACACGCGCAATCTGTGTCGGCGGTTGCACTCAGATTCGAGGTAGCACTGATCCGCGAATGGGGCGGAGCGGCCTAGGTTCTTCGTCGGGACTGGTCCTGGCCGGACGGTACGGGGAGCAGCTTGACGACAAAGAGTACGTTCGACAGTTGACAGCGGCGCGGTCGGCGGCGCGGAGTCACCCTCACCCCGGGATCGGATGACGAGGACCAGTGACAGGTGAGCGGCGTTGGCGCCAAGACCACCGACAAGGGTGGTCCTGACATGCTTGGCGTTCTCGGTCCGGTAGAGGCGGCCGTACGGGACGGGCGTTACGACGAGGCCCTGCGCCATCTCGCGGCCGTGCCGGCGGACGCGCCGCTGCCGGCGGCGCTGGCCTGGCGCCTCGGCGTGTTGCTGCATCAACGCGGGCGGTTCGACGCGGCCGAAGCCTGTTACCAACGCGCGGCCCTCGACGTTGCGGACCAGCATCAGGCGTCCGCGCTGGCGGACCAGGCCCAGGTGCTCGCCGGGTGGGCCGCGACCCGCTGGGCCAGAGGCGACCAGGCGCGGGCCCGGCAACTCGCCGAAGAGGCCGTCCGCGTCGCGGAGCAGAGCGGGGACGACTCGGCGGTGGCGGCGGCGTACGTCGCCCAGGCGCTGGCCGCGTTCAGCGACGGCGACCGGGCCGGCAACGAGTACGCGTACGCCCGGGCGCTCGCGGCGGCCGAACGAGCCGGTGACTTCGGCCAGCAACTCCGGATCCGGTGCAACATCGGCTCACGGCTGGTGGAGGAGGGACGCTATCGGCCGGCCGTCGACGAACTCCGGGAGGCGGTCCGGCTCGGCGAGCTGCTCGGGCACCAGACGCTGCTCGCGTTGGCGCTGCACAACCGGGCGGAGGCCTGGTTGGGGCTGGGCGAGTTGCGCCGCGCGCGTAGCGACGCGGACGAGGCCCTGGCCCGGTGGCAGCGGGCCGGGTCGCCGCTGGCGGCCTTCGGGTTGACGCTGACCGCCCGGGTGCACCGGGTCCGCGGCGCGGTCCGCCAGGCGATGGCCGCCTACCAGGCGGCGTTGGCGATGGGAGAGCCGGACGGCAACGCCCAGGTGTTGGTGGAGGCGTGCGCGGGGCTCGCACGGATCAGCTACGCCGACGATCCGGTGGCGGCCGGGCAGTACGCCGAGCGCGCCCTGTGCATGCCCAGTGCCGCCGGGCCCACCGTCGCCGAACTGGCCGCGGGCTGGGTCGCCCTCTGTTCCGGTGATCCACAGGCCGCTCTCCGGCACGCCGAACAGGCCCGATCAGAGGCGGGCCGGCGTCGTGACGCCGCAGGCCTGGCCGAGGCCATGGAGCTCGCCGCGCTCGCCTCCTACGGGGCCAACCCCGAGGCGGCATCCACCCGGGCGGTCCGCCGTCTCCTCGCCGGCCTGGTCGAAGCAGCGGCCATCTGGGTCGAGCTCGGCAACGAGTTCGCCCTCGCCACCAACGCGCTACTGCAGGCGCGCCTCTGCGGCGACCAGGTGGCGGAGGAGATGGCCTACGAACGGCTGACGCAGATCGGTGTGCAGGAAGGCGCCTGGCAGGTCGCCGGTCCGTTGGCGGCAATCGGGCCGGCGCCTGTCCCCGAGGTCGAGGTGCAGACCCTGGGCCAATTCACCGTGCGGCTGGCCGGGGTGCCCGTACCGACCGGTAGCTGGCAGTCCCGCAAGGCGCGGGACCTGCTCAAGATGTTGGTCGGGCAGCTCGGGAAGCCGGTCGCTCGTGAGGCCCTGGCCACCGCGCTGTGGCCGGAGGCCCGCCCAGAGGTGGCGCTGCGCCGCCTGTCGGTACTGATCTCGACCGTCCGGGGCGTACTCGATCCGGACCGGCGGCATCCGGCGGACCGCTACCTCGCCACCGACCCGGCCACCGTACGGATCGACCCGGCGCATGTCGCGGTGGACGCGCTGCGTTTCTACGAAGCGGCCCGGGCGGCAATCGCGGCGGACGGCGCGAGCACGACGAAGGCCCGGCCGAGCGGCAGCCCGCACCCGGAGAGGGCCGCGGTCGTCGAGGGTGCCGCTGTCGCCGACCGCGAGGTACGGCTCGTGAGCCGCCTCGAGGCGGTGGTGGCCAGGTACACGGGCGATTTCTGCGACGACGGCGAGATCGTTGGAGGCTGGGTGGAGCGACCCCGTGCCGTGCTGGCCGACCTGCACCGCGAAGTGATCCACAGGCTGGCGAGGCGGTGCCTGCAACTGGGTCGCACCGAGGTGGCGATCGGCTGGTACCTGCGGCTCACCGTCGAGGACGGCTACGACGAGCCGGCCCACCTGGGGCTGATCGGCGGGTTGTCGGCCGCTGGGCGCCACGGCGAGGCCGGTCGCCGCTACCAGGAGTACGTGACGCGGATGCGTGAGATGGACATCGAGCCTGCGCCGTTTCCCGTCGCTGAGCGGGGTCATCCGTCCACCTGAACAATCCCTGAACGACTCCCGAAACCGGCCGATCAGACTGATCAAGCGGACGGACGCGGGCCGCTGCCGGCAGTTGCCGGCAGGGGCTGCGGATCGTCATGGAGGTCGGACGTATGCGCGGGTCGGCTCGCGCTCGTCAGAGGGGGATCGATGACACGAATTCGGGGGAGTGTTGCCGCACTGGCGGTCGGGCTCCTGTTGGCAGGCTGCGGGCCCGACGACTCGGCACCGGCGGCGGGTGGCGCTGGCTCGGCCGGCGCCGCGGGTGCGACCACCCCGGCCGACGGCGCGAAGGCGACAGCCAAGGCCGACGGCGGGGACGGGACAAGCCAGGGCACGTCGGGTGGCGGCGGCCGCTGGTGTGAGGCGGCGGAAGCGTTCATGGAGGCAGTGGATCCGCTGTTCGACAAGGACGCGGTCGACAAGAAGATCGATGTGAAACGGGCACACGCCCGGGTGAAGGATCTGAAGGCAGCAGCGCCGGCCGAGATCAAGACCCAGGCGGCGGCGATGGGCGAATTTTACGACGCGGTCATCGACACCACGGGCAAGAGCATGGCCGAAGATCCCGCGGCCTACGCACGCCTCGGGCCGATGATGGCGAAGGTCAAGACGGCGGCCCCGGCGGTGGGGGACTACACCAAGAAGCACTGCCCGGGCCTCATCAAGCCGCTGCCGGAGGGGATGTCGTGACTGGGCGGGGTACTGGCCGGTGGCTGCTCGTGGCGCCGGCCACCGTGCTGCTGCTCGCGGCGTCCGGGTGCGGGCGCTCGGAGGAGCCATCCAAACCGGCGAGCGCCGCCGGCGAACCTTCGGCGACCACTTCCACGGCTCCTGTGGAGGATGATGCGTCGGCTGCCCCGGCCGACAAGCCGGCGCCGAAGGCGTGTGACCTGGTGACCGATCAGGAGGCGGCCGCGCTGGCCCGGCTCAAACTCGACCCGCACCGGGCCGGCCAGGAGAGCTGCACCTGGACGGCGCCGGCCACCGGCCCGACCGGCCAGGTGGAGGTCTACGTCGGTGACGGTGCGAAGAAGATGCTCGACATCGAGCGCCAACTGGGACACGAACTGGAGACGCTGTCCAGTGTCGGCGACGAGGCGTACCTCGACACCCAGGCAGGCGAGGTGTTCGTCCAGAAGACGGACACGTGGGTCGCGATCCGCCTGGTGCTGCTCAACGACCCGAAGGAGAACCACAAGCCCCTGAAGGACCTGGTCCGGGTGGTGGCTGGCCGGCTGTGAACGGGGCGGGGGCGAACATGCGTAGGCGCGGGCGGATGGCGGCCGGGTTGGTCGTAATCCTGCTGGCCGCCAGCTGCGGAAAAGTCGATCTCGGCAGCGATGCCGCGACCGACGATCGGTACGGGTACGGCCCGAAGCCGGACAAGTCCGTGGTCTACCAGCCGGATGTCGTGCTCGTGCAGGGTGGCAGCAGGGCCGTCCGGTCGGTGAGCAAGGACGGATTCACCTACGTGATCGACGGCAACGCCCGGGGGGTCAAGGACCTGGCGCCCGGTAAGATCATGTTCGCCACGAGCGAGGCGGTCGGCCGGGTGGTGAAGGTCGAGTGGTCCGGCGGCGACAAGGCCGTCACCCTGGCTCCGGTGCGGCTGACCGATGTGGTGCGGGACGGCCACTTCACGTTCGATCAACCGCTCGACGCTGAGGCGCAGACCTTCGGTTCGCTGCCTGACCTGCTCGGCGAGGTCGTCGACGGGGGTCCGGCCGGGGCGGCGCCGGTCGTTCCGGGCGCCGCGCAGGCAACCGGGCTGGGGGTGAACGCGATCGGCGCGGGCGATGTGCGGCTCGCCGTGCCGCCGATCGTCTTCGCCCCGGCGCGCGAGCCGGATGCGCGCGGGGCCAAGAGCATCAAGCAGCAGGTCGGCGACTGGGACGTCGAGGCGTACAAGGACAAGTCGAAGATGGGGCTGACCGCCTCGCACTCGACAGCCGTGAAGCGGCTCAAGGTCGACTTCGACATCCAACTGCTGCTGCGGAACCTGCGGGCGTGGGGGGACATCCGGGTGACCAACGGTGTGATCCCCCACCCGCAGTTCCGGATCGACGGAGTCGAGGGGCTCGCCATCACCATCGCCGCCGGCGCTGAGGGCGGATTGGAGGACAACAAGAAGGTCAAGATCGAGCTGCCCATCGAGGTGAAGCAGCCCATCATCATCGGCGGATTCCCGGCGACCCTCAAGCAGACGTTCAAGTTCCTCGTCACCACGGGGTTCTCGGCGAAGAACGGCAACATCAGGGCCACCGGCAAGTGGGGCCTCGACGGACCTATCGGATACGTCCAATCGAATGTCCTGACGCCCGCCTTCTCCGTGCAGGAGAGCATCGTGAAATCCATCCGCGGCGTCTCAATCGGCGTCGAGGGACTTGTCGTGGCCGTGGAGTTCCGCTTCGGGTTCATGCTCGGCCTGCCGGTCGCGGGTGCCGGGCCGTTCGTCGGCATCGTGGCGTCGGTCGGGGTGACCAACGGATCGGCGGCCGGCCGGATCGGCATGCCGCTGCCCGTGGGGCCGGGGGTGAAGTGCCTGGGAGCCACGCTCGTGCTGACCGTACGGGCCGGTGAGGGCATCAGCGTGTCGGAGCCGCTGACCAAGGCGATCGAGCATGTGCTGGGCGTCAGCATCCCCAAGGAGGCGGACTTCATCAAGAAGGACATCGTCAACCGGACCGTGGTGGAGCCCGACGTGCCCCTGTGCCGGGACTGATCGGCCCGGAGGCGGCCGGTGACGCGCGAGGCGCGATCACCGATATTCTTGACTCATTCCAGAAGACTGGCCAGACTGTGCGACGTGGCCACGACCCTGGACCTCCAGCAGATGCTGCGCGGGCCCGCGTTGCGCGTCACCCGTCCGCGGGTGGCGACGGTGATCGAGCCGGCCGGCTCGGTGGCGCGCTACGAGACCCGGGTCGGGGACAACCACCACCACGTCCACCGCCGGCAATGCCTGATCCTCCTGATCCGCCGCGCCACGGAAGGAATCCGATGTCCGAGAACCACGACGCCGTCGTCCATGACGCGAACGCGGGCAGCGAGTCCCGCTGCCCGGTCGCACACGGACGCGCCCCCCACCCGACACAGGGTGGCGGCAACCGCGGCTGGTGGCCGAACCAGCTCAACCTGAAGATCCTCGCCAAGAACCCCGCCGTGGCCAACCCCCTCGGTGAGGAGTTCAACTACGCCGAGGCGTTCAAGTCCCTCGATCTCGCCGGGGTGAAGCGGGACATCTCGGAGGTCCTGACGACCTCGCAGGACTGGTGGCCGGCCGACCACGGCCACTACGGCCCGTTCATGATCCGGATGGCGTGGCACAGCGCGGGCACCTACCGCATCAGCGACGGCCGCGGCGGCGCCGGTGCCGGGCAGCAGCGTTTCGCGCCGCTCAACAGCTGGCCCGACAACGGGAACCTCGACAAGGCTCGCCGCCTGCTCTGGCCGGTCAAGAAGAAGTACGGCCATAAGCTCTCGTGGGCCGACCTCATGATCCTCGCCGGCAACGTCGCCCTGGAGTCGATGGGCTTCAAGACCTTCGGCTTCGCCGGCGGCCGGGCGGACGTCTGGGAGCCCGACGAGGACGTCTACTGGGGTCCCGAGACCACCTGGCTCGGCGACCAGCGCTACACCGGCGACCGGGAGCTCGAGAACCCCCTCGCCGCAGTCCAGATGGGCCTCATCTACGTCAACCCGGAGGGCCCGAACGGCAACCCGGACCCGGTCGCCGCGGCCAGGGACATCCGCGAGACGTTCCGCCGCATGGCGATGAACGACGAGGAGACGGTGGCGCTGATCGCCGGCGGTCACACCTTCGGCAAGAGCCATGGCGCGGGCCCCGCCGACCACGTCGGCCCGGAGCCCGAGAGCGCCCCGCTCGAGGAGCAGGGCCTGGGCTGGAAGAACAGCTTCGGCACCGGCAAGGGCGGGGACACGATCACCAGCGGTCTCGAGGTCACCTGGACCTACCACCCGACCCGGTGGGACAACGAGTTCTTCCACATCCTCTTCGCCTACGACTGGGAACTGATGCAGTCGCCGGCCGGCGCGCACCAGTGGCGGCCCAAGAACGGGGCGGGCGCCGACATGGTGCCCGAGGCGCACGATCCGGCGAAACGCCGCGAACCGCGGATGCTGACGACCGACCTCGCACTCCGGTTCGACCCGGTCTACGAGCAGATCTCGCGGCGCTTCCTGGCGAACCCGGACGATTTCGCGGACGCCTTCGCCCGTGCATGGTTCAAGCTGACCCACCGCGACATGGGCCCGGTCGCCCGCTACCTCGGCCCGGAGGTCCCGGCCGAGACGCTGCTCTGGCAGGACCCGGTGCCGCCGGTGACCCACCAGCTCATCGACGCCGAGGACGTCGCCGCCCTCAAGGCCCAGATCCTCGCCTCGGGCCTGACCGTCTCCCAGCTGGTCACCACCGCCTGGGCGTCGGCATCCACGTTCCGCAGCAGTGACAAGCGCGGCGGCGCCAACGGGGCACGCATCCGCCTCGAGCCGCAGAACGGCTGGGAGGTCAACAACCCCGACGAGCTGGCGACGGTGCTGCACACCCTGGAGAAGATTCAGGAGGGCTTCAACGCCGCCCAGACCGGTGGCAAGAGGATCTCGCTCGCCGACCTGATCGTGCTCGCCGGCGGCGTGGGCGTCGAGCAGGCCGCCCGGAACGCCGGCTACGCCGTCGAGGTCCCCTTCACGCCGGGACGTACGGACGCGTCGCAGGAGCAGACCGACGTGGAGTCGTTCGCCGTGCTCGAGCCGACCGCGGACGGCTTCCGCAACCACCTCGGCAAGGGCCACCGCCTGCCGGCCGAGTTCCTCCTGGTCGACAAGGCGAACCTGCTGACCCTGAGCGCGCCCGAGATGACGGTCCTCGTCGGCGGTCTCCGCGTCCTGGGTGCCAACTACCAGCAGTCGCCCCTTGGCGTTCTCACCACGACCCCCGGGTCGCTGACCAACGACTTCTTCGTCAACCTGCTCGACCTGGGCACGACGTGGCAGGCGACGTCCGAGGACGCGAACACCTTCGAGGGCTGCGACCTCGCCACGGGCGAGGTCAAGTGGACCGGCAGCCGCGTCGACCTCGTCTTCGGTTCGAACTCGGAGCTGCGCGCGCTCGCCGAGGTCTACGCCGGCGACGACGCGAAGGAGAAGTTCGTGTACGACTTCGTCGCGGCGTGGGTGAAGGTCATGAACCTCGACCGGTTCGATCTCGCATGATCCTGGCGTCCGGGCCGGCCCTCGTGGGCCGGCCCGGACGGCGATGTCCATGGCTCAGAGCCAGTTGCGGCGCTTGAAGATGAGATACAGGCCAAGGCACACGAGGCCCATGAGGGTGATCGCGAACGGATACCCGAGGTGCCACTTGAGCTCCGGCATGGTGTCGAAGTTCATCCCGTACACGGTGCCGATGAGGGTGGGGGCGAACAGGATCGCAGCCCACGACGAGATCTTCTTGATCTCCTCGTTCTGCTCGTAACTGGCGGCGGTCATGCTGCGCATCTCCTCGTTCTGCTGCTGGGAGACGAGGGTGGCGTTGACGGTGAGAATGTTCTGCAGCAGGTGCCGGAACCCGTCGACGCGTTCCACGACCTGGGTGAGGTGATCGGCGACATCGCGCAGGTATCGCTGTAGTTCCTCCTCGGTGCCGTACTTGGTGGAGCCCGCGCTGAGCGCGTTCAGCACGCCCAGCAGTGGGCGCGCGGCACGTTGGAACTCGATGACCTCCCGGATGAGCTCGTAGCTTCGGCGGCTGACCTTCGGGTCGCCGCCGAAGACCTCGGTCTCGATCTCGTCGATGTCGTTCTCCAAGCCTGCGACGACGGGCGCGTAACCGTCGACGACCTGATCGAGGATCGCGTAGAGCACGGCTTCGGGGCCGCGGGCGAGCATCACCGGCGTGGCTTCCAAACGCCGTCGAACGGCGGCAAGGTTGGGCGCCTCACCGTGACGGACAGTGATGACGAAGCCGGGCCCGATGAACAGGTGTAGTTCGCTGAACTCGACCGCTTCGCGTTCGTCGTCGTAGCGTGCGGCGCGCAGCACCACGAAGAGGGTGTCGCCATAGCGTTCAAGCTTGGGCCGCTGGTGGGCGGTGATGGCGTCCTCGACGGCCAGGCTGTGCAGCCTGAACTCCCCGGCCAGGGACGCGATCTGGTCGGCGTTGGGTCGGTAGAGCCCGATCCAGGCCATCGCGTCGTCCAGCTCGTGCAAGCACTGATAGGTCTCCGCGAGGCTGTTCGGGGAGGCACACCGGTGGCCGCGCGTGTAGACGGCGCTGTCGATGAGCCGGCTGTCCGGGGGAGCGGGAACAGGAACGGACGGGCCCGTGGCCGTCGCGGTGGTGGTGGGGCCGGTGTTGCTCGCGATGCCGGTGGTACCGGGCGGTTCACTGCCCATCGCGTACCACCTCCCTCCGCCCGATTCCGCGCGTCGCCCGCTCACGATTTACCCGCAAGCCGGCCCGGTAGGCCCAACGAGTGCTCCGGTGGCGAAGGCGCGACCACCGGCGGCCGTGGCGCCCTACCCGGGCATGAGCAGCTAAAACGCACGAACCTGGCAGGCCACATGGGCGTTACCTGGGCACGGCCATCAGCCGTCCAGCCGAGTGCGCACTGAGAAAAATTCGCCCTATCATCGCTCAACTCAAGATCGGGTGACCCCCGTACCCTCTTCCGAAAGGCCCAGGATGCATTCCAGGTTGGGCAGACGTTCCCTCATCGTCACAACTGCGACCAGCCTCGTCGCGGCGTTCAGCGCGGCCCTCGCGCCGAGCGCGGCGGCGGCCGAAGGTCCCAACCTCAGCTACGTCGTCAATGCCGCCGGCCAGGCGCAGACGGCGGATGCCGCCGCCGCGGTCACCGAAGCCGGCGGCCAGGTGATGATCTCGTACGCGCAGATCGGCGTGGTCATCGCTCGCTCCACCGACCCCGCGTTCGCCCAGAAGGTGAAGACGGTCGCGCACGGCGGCGCCGTCCACTCAGCGGGTGCCACCCGGACCGCCGCTCTGCCCGCCATGGCGGAGGACACCGAGGCAGTCGACGCCTACGAGCCGGACGCCCTGGAGAACGCGACCCGGCAGAGCGACATGATCCTCATCGGCGCGCGCGCCGCCCACGAGGTCAACCTGGGCAGCTCGACGGTCACCGTCGGTGTTCTGGACGACGGCATCGACGCCAACCACCAGGACCTCGCCCCGGTGGTGGACCAGTCGAAGTCGGTGAACTGTGTCGGCACCGGCGCCCCGGACACCACGCCGGGCGCGTGGCGGCCCACCAGCCTCACCGCCGACTACCACGGTACGCACGTGGCCGGGACCATCGCCTCGGCGAAGAACGGCGTCGGCATCGTCGGCGTCGCACCCGGCGTGAAGCTCGCCTCCATCAAGGTCGTCAACTCTGACGGCTTCATCTACCCGGAATACGCGATCTGCGGCTTCATCTGGGCGGCCGAGCACGGCGTCCAGGTCACGAACAACAGCTACTACATCGACCCCTGGCTGTACTGGTGTGAGAGCCAGGCCGACCAGGCGCCGGTTGTCGAGGCGGTCCGGCGCGCGGTGGACTACACCACCGAGCACGGCATCCTCAACGTCGCCGCAGCGGGCAACGAGAACCAGGACCTCGCCAACAAGACGGTCGACACCACCAGCCCGGACGACACCAAGCCGGTCCGGCGCACCCTCGACCCGAGCTGCCTCGACCTGCCGGCGGAGCTGCCCAACGTGGTGTCGGTGTCGTCGACCACCCAGCCCACCGCCCCCGCGAACGCCGTCGGGCCGTGGTACCCGGGCCTGACCACGCAGCCGGCGCGCTCGTCGTTCTCCAGCTTCGGGCTCGGGGTCGTGGACGTGGCCGCCCCCGGATCGAGCATCTACTCCACCTCGCCGTCAACCGGGGTGGCCAGCTACCGGACGCTGTCCGGCACCTCCATGGCCTCGCCGCACGTTGCCGGCGTCGCCGCGCTGCTGGCGTCGAAGCACCCCGGCGCCACTCCGGACTACATCGCGGAGCTGCTGCGCAAGCAAGCCGTCCCGCTCGCCTGCCCCACCTCCGGCACCGACTACACCCAGGGCCGATGCAAGATCGACCCGAACAACCCGAACGTCAACGGCTTCTTCGGATACGGCCTGGTCAACGCCTACAAGGCGGTCACCGAGAACGAGGACGTGACGGCGCCGACCGTCAAGATCACCGGGGTCAGCCAGGGCGAGCAGATCACCCTTGGCGAGACGGTGACTCCGGGCTGCTCGACCACCGACGACGAAAGCGGCGTCGCCGCGTCCGCCACGCTGTCCGTCACCGGCGGGCCGAACGTCGGCTACTTCACCGCCACCTGCTCCGGCGCTCGGGACCGGGCCGGTAACAAGGCCACCCCGGCCAGCGTCACCTACCAGGTGGTCTACGACTGGCACACCTTCGGGGCGCCGGTCAGCGCCGACAAGATCAACGCCGTGAAGGCCGGCGGCGCCGTCCCGATCAAGTTCGGCCTTGCTGGCGACCAGGGTCTCGGGATTCTCGCGGCGGGCTTCCCCAAGCTGCGCGCGACGACGTGCGACACCTCGGCCGCGCAGGAGGTGACCGTGCCGACGGTCACCGCGGGGGCCAGCACGCTGACCTACGACCCGGCCAGCAACCAGTACCAGTACGTCTGGAAGACGGACAAATCCCTGGCGAACACCTGTGGGCGCCTGGAACTGACGTTGATCGACGGCACCACCCACTCGACCAACTTCCTGTTCCGCTAAACCTGGCCCGAGCGGCGGCGGTCCGGGGCTTCCTGCCCCGGGCCGCCACTGCCTTGCACCGGATGGTGCTCACGCGTTGGTTGTAGGCACTCGTGGCTGGCGCTGCTGCTTGATCTCGAGCTCCCACTGTCGGGCCAGCGCATCAGCGGCCTGGCGGCCCTGCACGTGGGCCCGGTAGCTCTTGTCGTCTGATCTCCGTGGACCTGCACAAACGCCGTGAAGTCCTGTTCTTCGGAGGGGTCACATCTACTAGAACGAGATTCATTTCAAAGGCGTTGCACGTCGTGGCTCGGGATCCTGCGGCGCATGCGCAGGACAGCGGCTCCACGCCGTCGATATGCGTTGTTCTCATCGTGGTGGGTCGACCAGCGGCTGTACCCACCTGACCTGTGGTCCGCCTACTGGCCGAAGGTGTAGCGCAGGTTAGCGTTGATCAGTTCGTTGAGCCGCTTACGCAGGTGCCCGAGCAGCGACAGGTCGGGCAAGGGCTCAGCGACCAGCAGCGTCCAGCGCAGCTGCGTGCCCTGTCGGCCGTCGGACACCAGATCGAAACGTATCTGAGCATCCGACCGCTTGGGCCACAGCGACGACCAGACCACCAGGTGCGGGTGCTCGGCGCGCAGGATCTGCGGCGACTGTTCGTCGTCGAGTAGCCGTAGCCAGGGACGCATCGGGTCGCGGTCGGGCTCGGTGAGCGCCTCGAAGACGATGGCCGGTGGCGGTGGTTGGCTGCGCGCGCGGCTGCCGGCTTCGAGCATGCCTCAGCATAGAAGGACCGCAGACGCCGTTAGCCCTCTTCGATGGGCGCCATAGGCGTAGGCGAACCGGCCGGCCTCCGAAGCCAGGCCAGGAACGGCCCCCTAGAATCTCCGGCCAGTACAGGTAGGGAGATGTCCATGTGGCCGTTCAAGAAGCGTCGGCAGCCGGCCGGCCTCGTCATCGATCCAGCTCAGGGTGACCCGCAGGCGCGGGCGCTCATCGAGGCGCTGGGTGCGCAGGACTGGCGTACGGCCCGGGACATTCTTCTCGTCACGACCGATCCGGATGCGCGTGCCTACCTGATGGAGGTCGCGGCGAACGTCGACGGCGTCCAGGACTGGATCGGTGAATGGGTTGACGCCGAACCGGATTCGACGCTTCCGGTACTGGTCCGGGGCTGCCACGGGGTGTCCTGGGCCTGGCAGGCCCGCGGCGCGAAGCGTGCCGAATACACCAGCGAGGAGCAGTTCCGCGAGTTCTTCCGCCGACTCCGGACCGCCGAGAACCTGCTCGACGAGGTCGTGGCCCGGGACCCGGACGACGTGACCGCCCGGACCTGGCTGGTCACCACCGCCCGGGGCCGACAGGTCGACGGTGACGAGGCCCGCGCCCGCTTCGAGGAGGTGGTGAAGCGGCACCCCACTCACGTCGTCGCCCACGAGCAGCAGCTGCAGTACCTGTGCGCCAAGTGGTCCGGCAGCGACGAGCAGATGTTCGCGTTCGCCCGGGAGGCCACCGCGGGCGCGCCGGGCGGCAGCCTGTTGCCGGAGCTGCTTGCCGTCGCGCACATCGAGAAGTGGCTGTCACTACCGCGCGGGGAGGACGACGAATACCTCGGTTCCCCGCAGGTGCGCGCGGACCTGCTGGGCGCCGTGGAGAAGTCGCTGTTCCACCCGACCTTCACGCCCGGCTTCGGCTGGGTCCCTAGGGCGAACACGTTTGCGATGGGCCTGGAGAAGGCCGGCGAGTTCGAGGCCGCCGCTCGGGTCTTCGACCTGATCGGCGACCAGGTCAGCGAGTGGCCGTGGCTCTACTGCGGCGATCCTGTCACGGCATTCACGGCAGGCCGGGAGTGGGTGTACACCAACCGCGGCTGAGGTAGCCGAGTTCGAGCGGGCCCCTGCACGCCCGATCCACCACGGCGCCGGGATCTATCGGGCGTTCCGCGTAGCGCTATCCGTGCGCGCCGTCCTCGAATCGACCACGGTCGCCGGCCTGATCGAGCCTCAGGGTCGAGCCGTCCGGGCCGCGCACCCGTAGGCTGGCTCGGTGATCAATCTGCCCCCGCAGCCGGTACCGCCCCAGCGAACTGTCCCGGCCGCACCCGCGTCACGGTCGTCGCGGGTGGCCCGACGGTGTGCCGGCATCGTGGAGTCACGATGGTTCGACCTGGCGATCGTCGTCGTCATCGGCGTAAACGCGCTGTTGCTCGGCGTCGAGACCTACCCGCACGCCGGGTCGCTCGGGGTCCTGCTGCGGGCGCTGGAGTGGTTCTTCCGTGCGGTGTTCGTCATCGAGATCGGCATCCGGGTGCTGGCGTACGGCCGTCGGCCTCAGGACTTCTTCAAGCGTGGGTGGAACGTCTTCGACTTCGTCGTGATCGCCGCGGCGTTCGTCCCCGGCCTGCACGGCGAGTCGGCTGCCCTGCGGGTGATCCGTATCGCCCGGGTGCTACGGCTGGTGCGTTTCTCACCCGGGCTGCGCACCATCGTGGTGGCCCTGCTGCGCAGCCTTCCCGGCGTCGGCGGGTTCCTCGGCCTGGCCCTGGTGACCCTGTACGTGTACGGCATGGCCGGGTGGCTCATCTTCAAGGACACGTATCCGGAGGATTACGGCACCATCGGCCAGGCTGTGCTGACCCTGTTCGTGCTGTTGTCCCTGGAGACGCTGCCCGATCTGATCGAGCAGGGCATGGCGCTGTCGCCGTGGACCCTCGTCTACTACATCAGCTATGTGATCCTTACGGTCAATCTGTTGCTGAACATCCTGATCGCGGTGATCGTCAACTCGATGGAGGAGGCCCGCCGGCTGGAGATGACCGAACGAATGGCAGTCGATGAGGACCGCGACGGCGTGCCGGACCACATCAACCGGATCATGATCAGTCAGCGGCTGGACGACCTGCGTACGCTGGTGGCCGACCTGGAGCGGGAGCTACGGATCGACCGCAAGGACGGACAGTCGACGTCGAGTCCCTGAGATCCGTCCATCGGTCGAGGCGGTCTCACCAGCCGTCGAGCGCGGGCGTTGCTCAGACGCCGTGGGCGAACAGGGCGAGGCGTACCCGGTTGGGGCTGTCGGTCTTGGTCATCAGGCTGGTGATGTGGGTCTTGACCGTGGTGACGCCGATATGGAGCCGGTCGGCGATCTCGGTGTTGGACAGGCCCTCCGCGACCAGGTTCAGCACGTCCTGCTCGCGTGCGGTCAGTCCCTCCGTGGGTCGGGGCGCCCCGGCTGGGGCGTGGACGGCGCGTTGGACCAGGCGCTGCAGCACCTCCTGACTGAACGGGCTGTCGCCTCCGGCGGCCCGGCGCACACCGTCCAGCAGGTCGCCGGGTGGTGCGTCCTTGAGCAGGAAACCGCACGCCCCCGCGGTCAGCGCCGGATAGAGATGGTCGTCGTCGCCGAACGTGGTCAACACCAGGACGCGCGTGGCGGGGCGCCCAGCGAGGATGCGGCTGGTCGCGGTGATCCCGTCGACGCCGGGCATACGCAGGTCCATCACGACGACGTCGGGGATGAGTCGCGCGGCGAGAGCGACCGCGTCACGGCCGTTGTCGGCCTCGCCGACGACTTCGATGTCGGGCTGGGCGTCGCAGAGCATGCGTAGCCCCGCGCGGATGAGGTGCTGGTCGTCCACCAGCAGCACGCGGATCATGCCGGCTCCGCCGTGCGTGGCCCCACCGGAGCCTCGGGCTCCCGCGCCGCCGTCGAGGCCGGCATGTTGACGGGGGATGGGGGCGTAGGCACCGGCGCGGTGGCCGCAGCCGGGAGGACGGTACGCACCCGCCAACCCCCACCCGTCGGGCCGGCCTCCAGCTGACCTCCGAGGACCTCGACGCGCTCGTGCATTCCGGTGATGCCGTGGCCGCCACCGGGCGGTACCGCCGGCACCCATCCGCCCCCGTCGTCCGACACCTCCCAGTGGACGGCCCCGTCGACCATTGTGACCGACAGGCGGGCCAGCGCGGACGTGCCGGCGTGCCGGGCCACGTTGGTCAGCGCTTCCTGGGTGAGCCGCAACACCGCCATGCCCCGAACCGCATCGAGCGAACCGATCGCCGGGTCGATGTCGGCCTCCACGGTGACACCGGCTTGGCGGGCCCGGTCGACTGCCGCGCCGAGGGCCGCCGGAAGCGCCGACGGCTCGATCGCGGTCAGCGCCGCGTCACCGCGTACCCCGTCGGGGTCACGCAGGACCGCGACCAGCCGGCGCAGCTCGGCCAGTGCCGCGCTCCCCGTGCCGTGCACGTCGTCGAACACCTCACCCACCTGCGGGTCCAGATCCGCCAACACGTGTCGGGCCACGCCGACCCGCAGCACCATCGACGCCACGTGGTGCGCGACCACGTCGTGCAACTCCCGCGCGATGGCGCTGCGTTCGTCGGCGCGCGCGGCGCGGCCCTCCGAGTCGCGCCGGCGCTGCTCCTCCTCCGCCCGTCTCTCCGCCTCCCGGGCCAGTTCCCGTTGGGCCCGGATGACCAGGCCGAGCAGCAGCGGCACGCCGACCTCCACCAGCAGCCCGAACACGCCGGAGAGGAACTGTCGGAACGGGTCGCCGATCGAACCGGTCAGCTCGACCACGGCCAGCAGCCCGGCGGCCAGCCAGATCGCCCGTGGTCGGCGCGCCCGCATGGTCAGCTCGAGCAACGCCCAGCTGGCGCCCACCTGATTGATCGTGGCGTCGTCGAGCACGGGGATCGCGACCGCCAGCAGCGCGGCCTGCGCCACCAGGTTGACCAGTGGCCGGCGGTGCAACACCAGCGCGACGGCAAACGCGACCACTGCGAGGATCCACTGGGTGGCCGTCGGCGTGCCCTGGATGCCGAAGATCAGATATCCGATACCGCTGAGTTCGAGCAGCACCATCCGCACGAGGGTGTCCCGCACGTCGAACAGTCGTCCCACCCATCCCACGGCCTCAGCCTAGGCGCTGCGGCTCGGCGGTACGAGCCGCAGCCGGCCGCACCCACCTGGTCCGGACGGTGAGGTAGGCGGCCAGGCCGAGCGGCCCGAGCAGGATCATCAGCACCAGCACCGGCGCCATGACCAGCGCCGGCACCCCCCGTTCCCGGCTGTCGAGCCACGCCCACCTGCCGACGAACAGATCGAACGCGATCATGTGCGCCCAGGCCGCCGCCGCGCCGTCCACGGTGGCGAGCAGATCGCGCACGCCGTCCAGGGTCGGCGACAGCACGGCTGGTAGTACTTCGCCGTACGCCGGGATCACCAGCATCGCGTAGATCACCAGGACCAGTAGCACGATCAGCGGGGACCTGATGACGCGGACGGTGCCGGACCATCTCGGCAGCAGGATCATCAGCGCCCAGAACGGCGCGGCCACCGCGAACGTCAAGCTGAACAGCGTCCCGGTCATGCGACCAGGGCCATTTCCGGTCGCTGCGGTCGGGTCAGGACCACGCCGGCGGCGGTCGCGGTCGCGACCGCGAGGGTGCCCACCGCGCCCAGCGTGAGCGCGTCCGGGCGCAGCAGCGGCTGCCCGCGCAGTGCCTGCCAGGTCAACAGCATCGTGAGTACGCCGTAGGCGCCGCCCGCGACGACCACCAACCGTACCCGGGTCCGTTCGTCCAGCCGTGTCCCGAGGTACCGGTTCAGCAGGATCGCCAGGAGGGGCAGCGCTTGCAGCGCGTGCAGGCCCACGAAGTGCCCGATTCGCAGGTCTCCGCCGGTGGTGCTCCAACCGACCAGTGGCAGCCCGGGTCCGCCGTCGGGGACGCCTACACTGTGCGCCCCGACGATCCCCTCGACGGCCGACTCCTGACTGGGCAGCACCATCGGTACCGCCGCCACCATGCCGAGCAGTGTCAGGCCGAGTCCCAGCCCGACGGCGTGTTTGCCGACCCGGTCCGCGATCGGGTGGCGCAGCACCACGATCCCGATGACGAGGTGCGCGGCGGACAGCACCGTGATTGCCGTACCCATCAGTCCGTACAGGGCGGTGTTCAGCGGGGTGGTCGCATTGAAGTGGCTGGTGGTGCCGCGCAGCACCTGCCCGACGATGATCGTCATTTCCACCGCCCCCACCGCGACGATGAGGGTGCCGGCCCACTCGGCGAGCCGGCTGCGTCGCGGTAGCAGCGAGAGCATCCAGGCCAGGGTGGTGCCGTACAGCGCGAGGGAGAGGGAGAACTTGAGCGGCTTGAGCCAGATCGGCGCGCCGGTGAGGACGCGTGGATCGGCGAAGATGCCGACCGCGCAGACGATCGCGAGCACTGCGATCGCGGAGACGAAGAGCATCATGGGGCGGTGCCAGTGTGCCGCCCGGCGCAGTGTGGTTGTCATGCCTGTAGATGCTGCTGAGCCCGGTCCGGGAGCGCGCCCGACCTGGAGCCCCGGTTGCGGCCAGCGGTCGGAGCGCTCCCTCCTCCCGAGGTAGGAGGCGCGACGCGGTTGGGTGGGTCAGAAGTCGCCGGCCTCGTGGCGCATCTCGGCGAGGATCTCGACCAGGGCGGTGACCCGGCCCGACGACAGGTCGGGTTTGGTGAAGACCTGGGTGTTCAGCTCCTTGGTCGCCCCGGCCGCCAGTTCTCGTCCCTTCGGGAGGAGTTGGACGAGCGTGGTGCGCCGGTCGGTCGGGTGGGGCGTACGCCTGACCAGGCCGGCTGATTCGAGGCGGTCGACGGCGTTGGTGACGCTGGTGGGGTGCACCTGTAGCCGGTTTCCGATCTTCGTCATGGGCAGCGAGCCGGCGCGGCTGAAGTAGAGGAGCATGAGCACCTCGTAGCGGGCGAAGGTCACGCCGTACGGCCGGAGGACGGCCTCCACCCGCGCGAGGACGATCTGCTGCGCGCGCATGAGCGAGGTCAACGCTGCCATTCCGTCCGCGGCGTCCTCCCAGCCGTGGGCGGCCCACTGGCGTCGCGCTTCGGCAATGGGGTCCATGGGGAGGTGGTCGGGAGTCGGCACATGAAGATCTTAGAGGGTGGCGCAGGATACATGGACGTTGGATAGTTGGATGTCCTACTGTTTGTGACATGAGCCAGCCGAATTCCTCCTCTCGGCCACCGCTGCACGTCCCCGTGCAGCCAGTGCGTTTCGTGACCGCGGCCAGCCTCTTCGACGGGCACGACGCCGCCATCACGATCATGCGACGGTTGTTGCAGAGCCAGGGCGCCGAGGTCGTACACCTCGGCCACGACCGCAGCGTCGAGGAGGTGGTGACCGCGGCCGTCCATGAGGACGTGCAGGGCGTGGCGGTCTCCTCCTACCAGGGCGGGCACGTCGAATACTTCAGCTACCTGGCCGAGCGCCTCGCCGAGCGCGGCGCGGGACACGTGCGGGTGTTCGGCGGAGGCGGCGGGACGATCGTGCCGGAGGAGATCACGGGCCTGGCCGAGCGGGGGGTGCGCATCTTCAGCCCCCAGGACGGACAGCGCCTGGGGTTGCCCGGCATGATCAACGAGCTGATCCGAGACTGTGACGTCGACCTGTCGGCGCAGGGGCCCGACCTTCAGGCGCTGCTGGCGGGGGACGAGTCAGCGCTGGCACGGGCGATCACCGTGTTGGAAGCGGGCGCCGACACCGTACTGGCCGACGCGGTCCGGGCGGCCGCGGCGTCGCGTAGCGTGCCGGTGCTCGGCATCACCGGTACGGGCGGTTCGGGGAAGTCGTCGCTGACCGACGAACTGGTGCGCCGGGTGCGCCGGGACAGCGAGGACAAGGTCCGGGTCGCGGTGCTGGCCGTGGACCCGACCCGCCGGCGCGGTGGTGCGCTGCTGGGCGACCGGATCCGGATGAACAGCATCGCCCCCGGCGTGGTGTTCTTCCGGTCCCTGGCGACCCGTACCCCCGGGGCGCAGGTGCCCGACCACCTCGACGACATGGTGGCAGCGTGCAAGGCCGCCGGCTACGACCTGGTCGTCATCGAGACGCCGGGCATCGGCCAGGGGGACGCGGCGATCGTGCCGTACGTGGATGTGTCGCTGTACGTGATGACGCCGGAGTACGGCGCGCCCAGCCAGCTCGAGAAGATCGACATGCTGGACCTGGCCGACGTGGTGGCCATCAACAAGTTCGAGCGCCGCGGCGCGGAAGACGCGTTGCGTGACGTGGCGCGGCAGATGGTGCGCAACCGCGAGCAGTTCGGCACCCCGTGGCAGGACATGCCGGTCTTCGGCACCAGCGCGGCCCGCTTCGACGACGATGGCGTGACCGCCCTGTACCACCACCTCAAGCAGCTGCTTCGCGAGCACGGCCTGTCGACCTTCCCCGGCGTGCTGCCGGGTGTGCCGGGCCGTACCTCCACCAGCTTGCGCTCCGTGTTGCCCAAGGGGCGGGAGCGCTACCTGGCCGACATCACGCAGACCGTACGCGGCTACCACGGCACCACCGCGGAGCAGGTGGAACTCGTACGCCGCCGTCAGCATCTGCGGACCACCCGGGACCTGCTCGCGGCCGCCGGCGACCCGGCTGAGGCCTCGGTCGCGGCACTGCTGGAGCGGACCGAGCAGGGCCTGCGCGGTGATGTGCGCGAGCTACTGGCGCAGTGGAAGGACGTCCGCGCCCGCTACAGCGGTGACGAATACGTCTACACCATTCGCGGCAAGGAGATCCGCACCCCGCTGACCCGCACCACCCTTTCCGGTACGAAGCTCCCGCGGGTGGCCCTGCCCCCCGAGGGTGACGACGGGCAGCTGCTGCGGTTCCTGCGTAACGAGAATCTCCCCGGATACTTCCCGTTCACGGCCGGGGTGTTCCCGTTCAAGCGGACCGAGGAGGCGCCGGCCCGGATGTTCGCCGGCGAGGGCGATGCCTTCCGCACCAACCGGCGCTTCCACCTGCTCAGCGCCGGCCAGCCGGCGACCCGCCTGTCCACGGCGTTCGACTCGGTCACCCTGTACGGCCGCAACCCCGACCGGCGTCCCGACGTCTACGGCAAGATCGGCACCTCCGGCGTGTCCATCGCCACCACCGATGACATGCGCGAGCTGTACGCCGGGTTCGACCTGTGCGCGCCGAACACGTCGGTGTCGATGACCATCAACGGCCCGGCACCGGCGATCCTGGCGATGTTCTTCAACGCGGTGATCGAGCAGCAGACGGACCGGTTCCGTGCGGCCGAGGGCCGCGAGCCGAGCCCCGCCGAGGCCGCCGAGATCCGGGCCCGGGCGCTGTCCACGGTACGCGGCACGGTGCAGGCCGACATCCTGAAGGAGGACCAGGGGCAGAACACCTGCATCTTCTCCACCGAGTTCGCGCTGCGCTGCATGGCGGACATCCAGGAATGGTTCATCACCAACCAGGTGCGGAACTTCTACTCGGTCAGCATCAGCGGCTACCACATCGCCGAGGCCGGCGCGAACCCGATCAGCCAGTTGGCGTTCACCCTCGCGAACGGGTTCACCTACGTCGAGGCGTACCTGGCTCGGGGGATGGCGATCGACGACTTCGCCCCCAACCTGTCGTTCTTCTTCTCCAACGGCATGGACGCCGAGTACACGGTCATCGGCCGGGTGGCCCGGCGGATCTGGGCCGTCGCCATGCGCGAGCGGTACGGCGCCGGGGAACGGGCCCAGAAGCTCAAGTACCACGTGCAGACCTCGGGCCGGTCGCTGCACGCACAGGAGATGGACTTCAACGACATCCGTACGACGCTGCAGGCGCTGTGTGCCATCTACGACAACGCCAACAGCCTGCACACCAACGCCTACGACGAGGCGGTGACCACGCCCACCGCGCAGTCGGTGCGTCGGGCCCTGGCCATCCAGATGATCATCGACGCCGAGTGGGGGCTGGCGGACAACGAGAACGCGCTGCAGGGCTCGTACATCGTCGAGCAGCTCACCGACCTGGTCGAGGAGGCGGTACTCGCCGAGTTCGACCGGCTCGCCGACCGCGGCGGAGTGCTCGGTGCCATGGAGACCGGCTACCAGCGCGGCCGGATCCAGGACGAGTCGATGCTCTACGAGCACAAGAAGCATGACGGCTCGCTGCCCATCATCGGCGTCAACACCTTCCTCGCCGAGGACTCCGCCGCACCCGTTCAGGCGATCGAACTCGCGCGCGGCACGGACGAGGAGAAGCGGTCGCAACTCGAGCGGCTCGCGGACTTCCACGCCCGGCACACGGCGGAGGCCCCCGCCGCCCTGGAGCGGCTCAAGAGCGCCGCAACCAGCGGCGGCAACATCTTCGAGGCACTGATGGACGCGGTCCGTTTCTGCTCACTCGGACAGATCAGCGAGGCGTTCTTCGAGGTCGGCGGCCAGTACCGGCGCAACATGTGACCCGGCTCCAGCAGCCGCACCCGCCCGGCGACAGGGACGGCCGGGCGGGTGCGACGATCGGACGACCGACGCGGGCGGGCGAGGCGACGGGCTGGACCAGGAACACCGACAGCAAGTAGGGAGCAGAAGCATGCGCATCGAGAACACCGCGGCCATCGTGACCGGAGGTGCCTCCGGGCTGGGCGCGGCCACCACCCAGGCGCTCGCCAAGCGCGGCGCGAAGGTCTTCGCCTTCGACCTGCCCGCGAGCATCGAGGGGGCCCAGGGCGGCGACGGCATCGAGTACGTCGCCGTCGACGTCACCGACCCGGCACAGGTCAGGTCCGCCGTGAGCCAGGCGGCCGGCTCGGGCCTGCCGCTGCGTACCGTCGTCAACTGCGCCGGCATCGGCCCGTCGATGCGGATCCTCGGCAAGAAGGGCGTCCACGACCTGGCCGTGTACGCCAAGGTCGTCCAGGTCAACCTCGTCGGGTCCTTCAACGTCCTCGCCCTGGCCAGCGAGCACATCGCCGAGACCGAAGCCGACGAACACGGACAGCGCGGCGTCATCATCAACACCGCCTCCGTGGCCGGCTACGAAGGCCAGGTCGGACAGGCCGCCTACTCCTCGTCCAAGGGCGGGATCATCGGCCTGACTCTGCCCGCGGCCCGGGACCTGGCGCAGTACGGCATCCGGGTGTGCGCCATCGCCCCCGGCATCGTCGACACCCCGATGCTCGCCACCGTCTCCGAGGAGTTCCGCGCGGGCCTCGCCGCCGGCGTGCCGTTCCCCAAGCGACTGGCCCGCCCCGACGAATACGCCCAACTCGCCCTGACGATCATCGAGCACGACTACCTCAACGGCGAGACGATCCGGATGGACGGCGCCCTGCGGATGGCCCCGCGCTAGCGCCGCCAACAGGCGGGCACCCTTCCCTGAAAGTGCTTCCCTCACCGAGGGCGCACTTCCAGGGAAGTTCCTCGCCGATGGCCCGACGATTCCGCCCACCACGCCCCCGAACACCCCGCCGACCGGTGGCGGCTGCTCGGCATCGGTCTCGATCAACCAATGGATAGGTGGCTTCCAGGCCACCGGCACCGGCACGGGAATGGCCCCGACCTGCGCTGCCGGGTAGTCCCGGGCCTCGGCGCGTTCTCCAGGGTCCGGTGTGGAGGCGACGGCCTCCGCACCGAGCTCCTCCTCTCCGGACGCGGTCGCGTTGCGCGGAGTGCGACCGGCAGACCTTTATGTTCTTCGATGTTTCTGCCACGATGGGCACACCATTCACCCCCCACGGGATGGAGCCCACATGCGTCTCTCGCTCCGTGTCGCCGTACCCCTGCTGGCGGTGCTCTCGTTCGTGCTGGTCGCGCCGCCCGCGCACGCCGCAGCACCCGCCTACACCGCACTCGGCGACTCGTACTCCTCCGGCACCGGCACCCGCGAGTACTACGACACCAGCGGTTGCCAGCGTTCGCCACACGCCTACCCCGTACTCGACGCGGCCCGGCTCGCCGCCACGCTCACCTTCGCAGCCTGCTCCGGGGCGAAGGTGCCAGACGTCCTCAACGGACAGCTGGGCAGTCTCAACGCCAGCACCCGCTACGTCACGGTCAGCGTGGGCGGCAACGACATCGGCTTTTCGTCGGTGATCGTGCAGTGCGCCAAGCCCTGGCCGTACACCTGCTGGGGTGACATCGACAAGGCCAAGGCGTACACCCGCAACACCCTGCCCGGCCAGCTCGACCAGCTCTACACCAAGATCCGAACGCTCGCCCCGAACGCACGGGTGGTCGTGGTCGGCTACCCGCGGCTGTTCAACGGCCAGGAATGCAACGCCATCGCCCGCATCTCGCCGGGCGAGCAGGCCGAGCTGAACGCGACCGCCGACCTCCTGGCCACCACCATCAAGGCCAGGGCCGACGCGCGCGGATTCGGTTTCGTAGATGCCCGCGGCCCGTTCACCGGGCACGCCGTCTGCGACGCCGTCGAGTGGATCAACGGTGCGTCCAACCCGCTCAGTGAGTCGTACCACCCGAACCGGAGCGGACACGCCGGGTACGCGAACGTCGTCGAGACCGCCCTGCGCGCCTGACGCGCCGCGGCCTGCGTCCGGTCACCCGGGCACAGGCCGCGGGTGGCCCGGCGCGGGAGGTCCCGCGCCGGGCCACGGTCGATCAGCGCACGCTGCAGGTGGCAGTGCCGGACGGGCCGACGCCGGTGCCCTGGAAGCCGAACTCGGTCGACTGGCCAGGCGCGATGGAGCCGTTGTAGTCGAGGTTCCGGAAGTTGACCGTGCCGGTGGTGCCGCTGGGCTGGGCGCTCCAGGTGTTGGTGATGGTCGCCCCGCCCGGCAGGGTGAGCACAACGTTCCACCCGTTGATCGGGTTCGCGCCGGCGGTGACGCGGACGTAGGTGACGAAGCCGCCCTGCCACTGGTTGAGGGTCAGCGACCCGGTGCAGCCATTGCCGGACGGCGGCGGGGTGGTCGGCGGCGCGGTCGTGGCCGGTGTGGTGGTCGGGGGAGCGGTGGTCGGCGGCGGGGTGCCGCCGCCGTTCAAGGCGTTGAGGACCGAGGTGTACGCCGGCTTCTTGTTGCCGCTGCCGTCGAAGAGCAGCGGGGTGCCGCTGGCCCGCCACGAGTCGGAGTCGCGGATACCCCAGACGGTGATGCCGGTGCAGCGGGACACGGCCAGGCAGGCCCGGACGACCCGGCCGTAGTTGTCGGCCTGGGTGGTGCCGGAGCCCTCGATGTCCAGCTCGGTGATCTGCACGTCGACGCCGAGGTTGGCGAAGCGCTGCAGGTTGGCCTGGTAATCGCTGGGCACGGGCGAGGCGCTGTTGAAGTGGGACTGGAAGCCGACGCAGTCGATCGGCACGCCTCGGGCCTTGAAGTCCTGCACCATCGCGTACACGGCGTTGGACTTCGCGTTCTGCCCGTCCGTGTTGTAGTCGTTGTAGCAGAGCTTCGCGCCGGGGTCGGCCGTACGGGCGGCGCGGAAGGCAACCTCGATCCAGTCGTCGCCGGTCCGCTGCAGGTTCGAGTCCCGGCGCGCCCCGGTGCCGCCGTCGGCGAACGCCTCGTTCACCACGTCCCAGGCGTAGATTTTCCCCTTGTAGTGGGTGGCGACCTGGGTGACGTGGTTGGTCATCGCCGAGCGCAGCGCGGCGCCGCTGAGGCTCTGCGCCCAGCCGGGCTGCTGCGAGTGCCACGCCAGGGCGTGCCCGCGCACCCGCATCCCGTTGGCCTGCGCGTGGCTGACGATCCGGTCCGCGTTCGTGTAGTTGAACTGGTTCTGCGACGGCTCGGTCGCGTCCCACTTCATCTCGTTCTCGGGGGTGACCATGTTGAACTCGCGGTTCAGGATGCCGACGTACGTGCTGTCCGACAGCTTGTACGCTGCCACTGCCGTGCCGAAGTAGCGGCCCGATTCCGCCGCCGCGGATCCCAGGGTCGTGCCGGCGCTGGCGCTGGAGGCCACCGTCACCGTCGCGGCGACCACGGCGACACCGGCCACCGCCAACGTCAGGGCGGTACGCGCGCGTGGCCGGGCGGCCGGGTTCCCGCTGCCGCGGGCAAGCACCTTGTCCATCAGGAAGCCTTTCATACTCGGGGGAGTGAGCAAGGAGCTTCGACCGCTGCCCGCCACGGTGGTCGGCTCGCTGCGCGGCTGCCCGGAGGCCGCGCGGGTCGGGATCGTGTCCCATCCACCGTGAGCTGATCGAAGGCTGTCTCTCGAAAAAGTACCGGGAGTCTTCCGAATTCTCAACGGCGGGATCGGTCCGTGGTCCGACCCCGCCTTCGTCGGGTGGGCCTCTGCACCACCGGGGGCAGCACATAGGGCGGCCCGGTCGGCGTTGATCTCCTGGTATGCCCGCTTGGGCTGGTAGTTCTCGTCGTACACGGTGGCCATCCCGTCTGGTGGATTCTTGAACCATCCGGGGACCCAGGAGTGCTTGTCGGTGAAGCCCCGGAGCGTGAACGACAGGCAGTGCGGCTCGGCCAGGCAGGCCCGCAGCAGCACGCTGAAGGTCGCCGCGGACGCCTGCAGGCGTGGGTTGATCTCGGCGGGGTCGCCCGCCCGGACGCCCTCGGTGAGCTGGCTGCGCACGTCGACCTCGGTGAACGCGGTCGCCAGACCCACCCCCGCGAACCTCTTCAGTGTCTCGGCGACCTGGAAGGTGTCGTTAGTTGCCGTACTGGGTGCCCGGGTGGCTTTGGCTGCCGACGCCGTCGATCGGCACGCGCTTGGCCAGCAGGTCGCGGGCTATCTCGTACACGAACTGGGTCTTGTCGTTGGCCGGGTTGCCGGAGCCGAAGGCCTCGATGTTGTAGTCGTTGTAGAACAGCAGGGCTTTCGAGTCGGCGGCGCGGGCCCAGCGGAAGGCGTCGGCGATGTAGTCCGCCCCGAGGTCGTTAGAAAACCGTCCTTCCCGTTGATACACGTGGAGGGCGGTTTTCTAAGGATTAGTTGCGTTGGGGGAGAAGGGGCTGGGACACGTCTCGTACACCAACCAGGCCGAGAATGGTCATGTATGACCGCTGGGGCCCCAGATAGGCGTCGGT